>JAYWCO010000311.1:0-1824 GCA_043780475.1 Burkholderiales bacterium
GATGGCGGATTGGCGCGACGCGGATACGGTCAAGCGCTTGCACGGTGCGGAGGAGGCCGAGTATCTTGCCGCCGGGCTTAAATACAAGCCGGCCAATGCACCATTTCAGGCGATTGAGGAATTAAAGCTGGTGCTGGGCATGACCCCGCAGCTCTACCAGCGGATCGCGCCGCTGATCACCATTTATTCGCGCCAACCCGGCGTCTACACCCAGATCGCCTCGCGTGAGGTACTTAAGGCGATTCCGAATGTGACCGATGAACAAATTGACGCCTACCTGCAGCTACGCGAACAGGCGCGTGCGGCTAAGGCGGCGATTCCGATATTCGCTGCGGGCGCACTGTATTCATCGGTCGGCAGCGGCTACATGACCAGGCTACGGGCGGAAGCAAAAATGCCGGATGGTGCCAGCTTTGTGCGTGAAGCCGTTGGCCGTCAGCTTGGCAATCCCAAACGGTTTTACGCGTTCTTGCAGTGGAAGGAAGGGCGCGAGCAGCCAGGGCAGGACACTCTTTCTGCTGCCACTGCTACCTCAGCTTCCAACCCGACTTCCACATCGACCGCGGCGGGTTTGGTTAATCCAGCCGCAGCCTCACCAGCGCAGGTAAAATGATGGCTATGGCTTCTACCCCTTCATTTGCGATCCCGTCTTCTGTATTGTCCACTGCGCGTACCACTGCCCAGCGTTTGGGCCTGATCGATTTTTGGCGCTGGTGGTCAGGTGAGCTGCGCGCAGTGTTTGCGCCGTTCTCGGCGCGCTGGCTGAATAATGAAGACGATATTACTGAAGTCATCAGTGACGGGAAATCTTTTGTATTCGCGGCTGTGTCTGCGCTTGTGCCTAGCCTGCCCCACACAGACCTAACCGGCACCATTGAGCTGACGGGTATCGACGCGGGCATGCGCAGCGCGGATGAAATTAAGCGCGCCCTTCAGGCTGCACTGAGTGGCCGCAGCAAAGATGTTCGATTGCTTATCGCGCCCGAGATGGCGCTGCAAAAAATCGTTACCTATCCCGCCGCGACGCTTGAGAATCTGCATGATGTGGTCGCCTTTGATATGGATCGGCAAACCCCGTTTACCGCATCGCAGGTTTATTTTGATGCGCGCCGCGCGGTCGGCATGGCTTCCCTGGCGGGGGGAAAAAATAGCGAGGGTGCGCCGATGGTAGCGGTGGAATTGCTCGCAGTGCCGCGCCCAGCCTTGTTTTCCGCCTTGCAGAGTTTGCGTGAGGCCGGTGCCCGCGTGCTGAGTATGGGCGTGGTCAATGACACGGGCAGCCCGCGTTTTGATCTCTTGCCGCCTGCCGAAAAACCAGCACGCCGCCTCACCCGCAGCCAGATCATCAACCTTGCGCTGATCGGCATGATCGTGCTGCTCGCATTGGTTGCCATCGTGATGCCGATTTGGCAAAAGCGCGAACGCGCGATTGCGTTGCAGCCCTTGGTGCAAAGAGCACAAACCGAAGGCGAGGTCACGCGCAAAGTCGAAGCAGAATTCAAGCGTTTATCGCAGGAATATAATTTTGCGGTCGGCAAAAAATATGCCCTGCAACCCGCCCTGGAAGTAGTCGAAGAGTTGTCGCGTTTATCGCCTGACACCACCTGGTTGATGACGCTCGAAATGAAAACCCTCACCAATAAATCCGGCCCCCCGGTGCATGAGGTGCAATTGACGGGTGAAGCCGCGTCTGCTTCAAAGATGATTGAATTACTCGAACAATCCAGGCTGCTGCAAAACGCCACGCAGCGTGCGCAGACGATTCGCGGCAGCCAGCCAACCCTGGAACGTTTTCAGATCGCAACGGAGCTAAAGCCGCGCCCA
>JAYWCO010000312.1:0-5319 GCA_043780475.1 Burkholderiales bacterium
CCCGGCGATGGGGCTGCCAGGGTCATCTTGTGCGCTCGGGTTCACAATATCATTGGCACCGATGACCATGACCACATCCGTATTGGGAAAATCATCATTGATTTCGTCCATTTCCATGACGATGTCGTAAGGCACTTTGGCCTCGGCCAATAATACATTCATATGCCCTGGCATACGGCCCGCAACGGGGTGAATACCGAAGCGCACGCTTACACCTTTTTCGCGCAGGAATTTGGTGATTTCATAAACCGTGTGTTGCGCTTGCGCCACGGCCATGCCGTAGCCGGGCACGATGATCACGCTCTTGGCATCACGCAGTAGTTCAGCGGTTTCAACGGCGCTAATAGGCACCACTTCACCCACTGGCGCGGTCACACCGCCTGTATTTGCTGGCGCAGGTGCGCCGCCGCCAAATCCGCCCGCGATCACGCTGAAAAAATTACGATTCATCGCCCTGCACATGATGTAGGAAAGAATCGCGCCGCTGGAGCCGACCAATGCACCAGTGACGATCAACAAATCGTTCGACAACATAAAACCGGTCGCGGCTGCTGCCCAGCCTGAATAGCTGTTCAACATTGATACCACCACCGGCATATCGGCGCCGCCAATCGCCATCACCATATGCACCCCAAATAGCAGGGCGATCACCGTCATCACGATCAATGAAGTCATGCCTTCGCTGATGGTGCTGGCATGCATGAACTGATAGCCAAACCAGATCACCACCAGTAACCCGGTCAGGTTTAAAAAATGGCGTCCGGGCAATAACAATGGCTTGCCACCGATCTTGCCAGAGAGCTTGCCAAACGCAATGATGGAGCCCGCAAACGTGACCGCGCCGATCAGGATGCCGATATAAATTTCGGCATGATGGATAGTGATTTCAACCGCACTGGCGTTCGCGGTGGCGTCGGGATCAATGTAGCTTGCAAAACCCACCAGCATAGCGGCCAAGCCCACCAGGCTGTGCATGAGTGCGACCAGCTCCGGCATTTGTGTCATCTTCACGGTGCGCGCCGCGAATATACCGACGCCGCCGCCCACTACCATGGCAGCGATAATCCACGGTATGCCTGCCGCGCTGACGCGTGGGCCAAATACGGTGGCGAATACCGCGAGCGCCATGCCGACCATGCCGTAAAAATTACCGCGGCGTGAGCTTTCGGGATTCGACAATCCACTGAGGCTCAAAATAAATAAAATGATTGCACCGATATAAGCGACTGTGGTTAAACCTTCTGATATGCCGGTCATCACCGTCTCCCTATTTTCTGAACATCGCCAGCATGCGCTGGGTGACGGCGAACCCGCCAAACATATTGATTGCGGTTAATACAATACCTGCGACGGCCAGCCAGCGAATCGCCTCATCGGGCCGGCTGACCGTACCGCCCAGCAGCGGTGGCGCAATCTGCACCAGCGCACCGATCGCAATAATGCTGCTAATCGCATTGGTCACGCTCATCAGCGGCGTATGCAAGGCTGGCGTGACATTCCACACCACCATATAGCCGACAAAGCAGCCCAGCACAAACACCGTAAAATGGCCCAGAAACGCCGCCGGTGCGTTGGCGCCGACAAACCAGAACAAGGCCGCGGCGACGCCAAACACAATGGCTAATTTGTTAGCCGCCATCGGTGCGCTCGGGCTGCCGTGGCCTTTTTTGGCGGTGGGCATGGCCGCCACGGGTTTAACTAGCGCCGGTGCCGCCGATAGTTTGGGCGCCGGTGGTGGCCAGGTGACTTCACCGGCTTTGATCACCGTGGTGCCACGCAATACATCGTCTTCCATGTTGACGTTAATGATGCCGTCTTTGGTCTTGCACAGCTCTTCGGCCAAGCGAAATAAATTGGTTGAATACAACGTACTCGCCTGCTTGGCAAGGCGGCTCGGCAAATCCGCATAACCAATAATGGTCACGCCATATTTCACAACCACTTTGCCGGGCTCGGTTAGCTCACAATTGCCGCCTTGCTCAGCCGCCATATCAACAATCACGCTGCCGGGCTTCATCGATTGCACCATCTCGGCGCTAATCAGTTTTGGCGCGGGCTTGCCCGGAATCAACGCCGTGGTAATAATAATGTCGACCTCACGCGCCTGCTTGGAGAAGGTTTCGCGCTGCGCTTTCAGGAAGCCTTCACTCATCACTTTGGCATAGCCACCCACACCCGTGCCCTCTTCCACATAATCGACGCTGACAAATTCACCACCCATCGATTTCACCTGATCGCCCACTTCAGGCCGGGTGTCATTCGCCCGCACAATGGCTCCAAGGCCTGAGGCCGCACCAATCGCGGCCAAGCCTGCTACCCCGGCACCGATCACAAACACCTTAGCCGGTGGCACCTTGCCAGCCGCCGTAATTTGGCCCGTGAAAAAGCGCCCGAATTGATGCGCCGCTTCAATCACCGCGCGATAGCCGCCAATATTGGCCATTGAACTTAACGCGTCCATTTTTTGTGCACGCGAAACCCGCGGCACACTATCCATGGCCAGCACGGTGGCGTGACGCGCCGCAAGTTGCTTCAACAGTTCCGGGTTTTGCGCAGGCCAGATAAAGCTCACCAGCGTGCCGCCTTCGCGCATCAGCGCTACTTCGTCGGTGCTGGGGCCGCGCACCTTAAAAATAATATCAGCTGCCGCCCATAACGATGCCGCACCTTCAATCACCGTCGCCCCCGCAGCCCGATAAACATCGTCCGCAAAATTAGCCGCATCACCCGCGCCTGATTCAATGGCTACCGTGAAGCCCAGCTTGATGAGTTTTTCAACGACTTCAGGCACCGTCGCGACGCGTTTTTCGCCGGGGAAAATTTCTCTTGGTACGCCGATCATTAGAGGCATGATAGTTTGCTCCCTTAGTCCTGTTGTAAATTAAAACTTAATTTGCCAATTATTTATCTTATCCACCGGCAGTTGCCTGCTTGTTTGTTTGACCGGCAGTTGCCTACTTGATACCGGCAGCTGCCTGTTTGCTATCGACCCAAGTGTAACGCGAACTGCTTGCTCTGAACCTATGATCCCTGATTTTGAGCGCTTCAAAGCGGCAGTGGCCGCGCTTGGGCCAGTGCCGCGATCGTCACGCCACCCTTTGCAAAGCCGATCACCTTAAAAAATTCACCCATTTCTGCCGGTGACAACAGCCGCTGCGCTTGATTCGTGATGGGCAAATAGGTGCTGGCATCGGCTGGGTCATAAGCCGCCATTAACTCGGTGATGCCCGCCTGCAATAAAAACTGCGCCTGGCTGGTGTAGCCGATCAGCTCCAAACCTGCGGTGATCGCCGCTGCGGCCACGCTGGTGAAATCAACATGTGCGGTTATATCCTGTAGCCCGGGCAGGTAAAACGGATCAGTGTGGGCATAGTGCCGATAGTGGCACATCAGCGTGCCGGTGCTGCGGTGGGCGTGATAAAACTCGGCATGGCGGAACCCATAGTCGATCAGCAGGATCGTGCCGCGCTGCAAACATTGAGCAAGGCTCGCGACCAAGCCCTCGACCGCAGGGGCGACCTCAGTCAGGTAGCCATCGGGAACGCTGCTGGTTGATTCATCATTCGGTTCGTTAAATTCATTCAAGTCGGCCGCAAACCCAGCCTGGATGCGGCTCACCACCTGGCTTAGCGCGGCTGGCAGGGCGGGCACATCACGCCATTGAAATTCATTCTGTGCGTTCACGACCACACCACGCTCGAACACCCAGCCGGCGGTGAAGGTCACCAAATGCACGGGTACAACATCCAATACTTCGTTAGCGATAATCGCGCCTTCAAAATTTTCGGGCAACGTATCGAGCCACACGGCGCGCCGAGCCAAATTGCTGGGAAGCCTCGCCAGTGCTTGTTGTTGGCGTTGTTTAAGATCGGCGCTGACTTCCAGCAGACAATAACGTTCTGGCAAAGCGCCCAGTGCATCTAGCGCCAGCAAAACATCGCAGGCCAGCTTGCCAGAGCCTGGGCCCAGCTCAAGCACATCGCCACCGGTTTCGCGCACCGTATCGGCAATCGAACGGGCGATGCATTGGCCAAATAGTGGCGAGATTTCAGGCGCCGTCACAAAATCGCCTGCCGCCCCAAATTTGCGTGCGCCTGCTGCGTAATAGCCCAGCCCCGGCGCGTATAACGCCAGCGCCATAAAACGCGCAAACGAAATCCAGCCTTTGGCTGCTGCGATCTCCGCGCGAATCAACGCGGCACACGCCTCGCTATGCGCCCGCGCTTCGGCGTCAGGCGGCGGTAATGTTGCAAGATCAGGCGAGAACAATGGGGTTTTCACGATTGGGGAATCAGCGTGGGATAAAATAGCAGAATAATCAGGTTGCAGACGGCGGCCTGAAGCAGGGTTACCAAAACGGGTTTACTAAAAATCCAGCCCTGTAAAAACGAAAGCAAATATAACATGCAGCTTCCTCATTCCCCAGAGTCCACAGCAACTACTACAGACGCCAAAGCCATCTTTATTACCGGCAGCGCCAAGCGCGTCGGCGCGGCGATTGCACGCGCCCTGCATACCGCTGGCGCTAATATCATTTTGCATTGCAATCACTCCCGCCAGGAAGCTGATCTGCTGTTGAGCGAGCTGAACACATTGCGCGCACAATCTGCGGCGCTGGTGCAGGGCGATTTGCTGGCCACCAACGCATTGAAAGGCTTGATTGATCAGGCGCATTCCTGCTTCGGACGCCTTGATGGTCTGGTCAATAATGCGTCATCGTTTTATGCCACGCCCATCGGTAAAATTACCGAAGATGACTGGCTTGATTTGCTCGGCTCCAACTTAAAAGCACCGCTTTTTTTATCCCAGGCGGCAGCACCCTACCTGCGCGAAGCCAGCGGCAGTATCGTGAATATTGTGGACATTCATGTTGATCGTCCGCTGAAAGATTTTATTGTTTATAACGCCGCCAAAGCAGGCTTGGCCGGTCTTACCCGCTCACTGGCGCTCGATCTAGGCCCGGCGATTCGCGTTAACGGCGTCTCCCCTGGCGCGATCATGTGGCCTGATGGCAGCGATGATTATCCTGAGGCTGAACGCGAGCGGATTGTGAATCAAACCCCGCTCAAACGCGTCGGCAGTGCAGATGATATTGCCGGCGCAGTGAAATATTTAATGTTGGATGCACCCTATGTGACCGGGCAAATTTTGGCGGTTGATGGCGGCCGCGCGATTGCGTTGTGATGCATTGTGAAAGATTGAAATGAACCTGCAAAAGGAAACCCTCGAAACCAACAAACTCGCCAAGCGCTTGCGGCGACAGGTGGGCGAGGCCATTTCCGACTACAACATGATTGAAGCCAACGATAAAATCATGGT
>JAYWCO010000313.1:0-6145 GCA_043780475.1 Burkholderiales bacterium
ACATCATGGCGAAAACTCATGCGTTCGGATTTGTCTCGATCAACGACAGCAATAATCAAAAAATTCTGAATCGATTAAATTCCCGTGTGAAGCCGACTGACCTGATTGAATTCGGGCTGATTCCGGAATTCACCGGACGTCTGCCGATCATCGCCAACATGCTGTCGCTCTCCAAAGAAATGCTCGTCAAAATTATGACCGAGCCAAAAAACTGCATCTACAACCAGTTCCGCGAAATCTTGAAAAATGAAGGCGTCGAGCTGACGATCAATCCGCGTGTGTTCGAAGAAATTTCAGAACTGGCCATTGAATACAAAGTCGGCGCGCGCAGCCTGCGTGGCATCTTCGAGGAAATGATTACGCCGGTGCTCTATGTCGTGCCAGACCGGCCCGAGATTCGCAAAATAATGATTCGTTCATTATTTGAAGATGCCGAGCTGGTGATGGATGCAACCGCCGCACAAGCCCAGTGAAAAAACCGACCTGCCTGCCCCTATTTTCGTTTGGAGCAAAAAATGCTCTGAGAGCCTCGCCCCGCCTTGAGTTTAACGAGATGAACCCGCACTATTTATAAGTCACCCCTATGGATACAAACCTCACCGGAGTCGCCACATGAGCACAGATGACGTAAAAGCCTATCTCCTCGGCCTGCAAAACAGCATCGTTGCCAAGCTCGAAGCTATCGATGGCGGCAGCTTCCTGCACGATGCATGGCAGCGCGATGAAGGCGGCGGCGGTATCTCGCGCATCATCGAAGGCGGCAAGGTATTTGAGCGTGCGGGCGTATTGTTTTCGCATGTGCTGGGCAAACAACTGCCGCCGACGGCGGCCGCGAATCGGCCCGAGATCGCCGGCCGTCCGTGGGAGGCGATGGGCGTATCACTGGTGCTGCATCCGCAAAATCCCTACGCGCCCACCGTGCACATGAACGTACGCCACTTTATCGCACGATCATCGCTGGATGCCGAGCACGATGCCTTCTGGTTCGGCGGTGGTATGGATCTCACGCCCTACTATGGCTTTGAAGACGACTGCGCGCACTTTCATCGCACCAATAAAACCGCACTCGATCCCTTCGGTGCAGACTACTATCCGCATTTCAAAAAATGGTGTGACGATTATTTTTATCTCAAGCATCGCAAAGAACCACGCGGTATCGGCGGCGTGTTCTTCGATGATTTTCATGAGCCTGGTTTTGAGCAATCGTTCGCCATGAAGCGCGCCGTGGGCGATGCGTTTCTTGAGGCTTATGTGCCGATCCTGGAACGCCGTCGCGATACCCCCTTTGGCCCGCGCGAGCGCGACTGGCAGCTCTATCGCCGTGGCCGTTACGCCGAATTCAATCTGGTCTGGGATCGCGGTACCCACTTCGGTTTGCAGTCCGGTGGCCGCACCGAATCGATCTTAGCCTCCATGCCACCACTCGCCACCTGGCGATACAACTATCAGCCCGAGGCGGGCTCGCGTGAGGCGGAGTTAGGTCAGAAATATTTGCAGGCGCGGAATTGGGTTTTGTAGATGTTTTAGAAGGGATAAGTGGTGCCTGGCACTGAGGCTTTTTTGTGGATGCAAATGCATAATCAGTTGGCCAAGAGTCAAAGCCCCTAGCGTGTGAGCCATTGCATGTTAAAAATGTGTTGTTATCTCAAGGGCTGGGCGGCATGGGGCGACCTTTTTCCGCAAGGGTGTTAGTAACTTTCGCTGACGGGGGAACAGAGCTTTACCTATTCAGCGGGTTGAGCGCTAATGTTGCAGCGGTGCCAGGCACATTGCGGGTTCGCACTTCCCCAATTGCTGTTTGTTAATTTTGGTTGGAATTTTGGCTGTTCTTCAGATGGCGGAGCAGCAGGAGAAAAGTAATGAGTAAAGTCCAAAAACTTATCGCCGCGGCATTATTTTTGTTAATCTTGATTGGCGCATCTACCTTTTTTTATAAGCCTAATTCGCCTAACGACAATAAAACAGGAGCAGTGGTATCAGCATCGCCTGATAAATCTCCTGTCGCAGCTGGCGAGCAGCTATACGATAAGGCCGAATTAAAGTCACTGAAAAGCTTAACCACAGCCGCGCAAGTCAGCGCAACCGAATCGCCCGGCCGACAATTAGCCAAACTCTACGAAACGAGCAACAACAAGCGGCAATTTTTTGATGAGGCGAGATTACGGCCGCAGGATGGCGGTGCCTATTTAGCGGATCTTGCAGCGTCTGAATGTATGCTATTTGCACGCAAAGGAACAATCAAAACTATTGAAATGAAAAATAGCTTAGTGCCCATCGACGCTCCAAACAAGGCTGAACGGCTGAACGCGATCAAAAAGCTGCATGAGCCGTGTATTGGCTTTGATGCAGCGCCCATTTCGTCAGCAACACTGAAACAATTACGTATTGACGGTGAAAATGCAGGCGACCCGGTTTTAAAAGCCCAGCGAGATATGAGAAGTGTATTTACTGCGGGCGGCGATGTTGCGCTAGTGCCAAGCATTTTAAAATCAGCAGCTGATGCAAAAACTCCCGACGCTATTAATGCAGCTTTGGTAAATCTATCAGTAGGTCTTGCCGTCGACGATATTGTACTCAATGGACACAAAATTGAACCAAGCGATAGTAGCGCTTTTGTTATAGCGGCATCATTAGTTTCTTGTCAGTTCGGACGAGATTGTGGGCCAACTTCTCAGGGCTCATTGCAATTCTGTACGTCTGGTAACTGTGGACTTGACGCATATGAATTAATGCGATCAGGAGGGCTACCCCCACTGAATTCGCTAAGATGATGAATTTTCATGATCAGTTGGTTGCAATATTTCAAACAGGAAACTTTGGAGCGATTAGCGTAATGCCGCGCGTTCCCTTCAGAAAATGACTTTAGTAAATTGAGTGAGACGTTAGCCACAGGGTGTTGCTTTTTGCTCGGACTGGGCAATAGTCAAGGCCCTTGGTTAAGCGCATTCGCGGACAGAAGCTACCCCTCATCCTAGCTATTCTGCTTTGCTTCAAGTGTCCCTCCGCCCCAATGGAAAAGCACTCCATTCGCGCTACCTAATAGCCGAATCAATACTTAAGATTCTCAGCCTTCCAGCGCATGGCGGAATAAATGCGGTTGTAGCCGCTTGGATGATCGAAGAAAATAAATTCCTCGGCGGTGCCTGGCTCAAGCTTTCGGTATTCGCTGAGTTTGAAAATCGCTTCGGCAAAGCCGTCTGGTTCACGCGCGGCGTTGAGGCCAAAAATATCGGCTTCAACTTCTGCGGTGCGAATGACGGTTTTATAAACCGGCGTGGCGAGAAAAATATAAATCGAGAATAGCGCTGCTAGTAACGGGAATCCTGCGGGATCGGAAATACTGCGCACACCAAAACGGCTACCGAAACGCGCCGCTGCCCAGTCCCAGCTGTATTTGATAAACAGCAACCCGCCGAGCAAGATGAGCGTAAAGGCCACCGTGTGCTTGATGCCATGATTAAGTACGTAGTGCCCCATTTCATGCGCCATGACCGCGCGAATTTCGGCTGGTGAGGCGCGATTGAGGAGATTGTCGTTGAGCGTGATGCGGATGGTGCCGAACAGTCCGCTCACATTGGCGCTGACTCGTTTGGTTTGCTTCGAAGCGTCCGAGTAGTAGACGTTGTCGACCGGGATGCCATTGGCACGCGCCATGGACAGAATGTCATCGCGAATCGGGCCTGCAGGTAACGGCTTGAAGGTATTGAATAGCGGCGAAATGAACACGGGCCCGGCCATGATCAACAGCATGATGAAGCCCGCTCCCGCCATCGCGCCCCACGCCCACCATGTTCGCGGCAGGCGGAGCAGTATCGCGTAAAGGCCGGTCACGGCAATCCCCGTGATCACCATGTCCACGCCCAGGCTCATCCCGGCTTCGCCCAACCAGCTCAACCATGAAAGGTTGGAAAGATCGTACTGATGCTCACGATAGAAGCCTTCATAAAACGAGATCGGCAAGGTAAGTAGCGCGGTGAGCGGCACATAAGCCAGCACATAGAACAGTGTTTGCAGATTTTTGTGGCGCGTGCGTTGCTCGACAAAATCGCGGATGCGCGCGGAAATACGCATGGATAGCAACAGCCACGCTACAGCCAGCCCGTATAGAAGATTCCATAGCAGCAGCCAATAGCCGCCTTCAGCATAGGCATCCGACTTGGCGCGCGCTTCGCCCTGCAGGCGATTCATGAATGTTTGGGTGGCGGCAACAGCATCGAATTTTTGGGCGCTCGCGACAGTCTCGGTGGTTGCAGTGGCTGCAGTTGTTGCCGGGGTGAGCGCAGCTGCGGCCGGCGCAATCGGCAGATTGGTGACGGCCTGCGCAGATGTTTGCGTTGGTGTCTGCGCGGTTTGTTGCCCATACGAAACGCCGACCCATGCCGTCAGCAATATGGCTGCGATCTTTTTTATCATGCTCATTTCCCTTTTGATCGTTGTCGCGCTGGCAAAAAATATCTTCAGTGCCGTACGCAGAAATTTGTGACTGAATCCTACGCACCTCACGTGGTCAGGTAAAGGAGTAGGACGACGATTTGCGACCAAATGCAGAAATCGTGGTGTGAAACAGCAGTTTTGTTTTAGCGCTTCAGCTCAAACCGCATCGTGCCGGGACAGCTTTCACTGAGCTGCACACTAGAAATATCAAGCTTATATTAAAGTGTCCATTTGACGGACTTCTTCAAGCATAAAATGCTCAAACGCCGCGCCATTGCTAGTGTTTGCCGTAGCGTTTATGCTGTGCCAGCAACCAAGTTACAAACCCTGATAAGCCAATTTCACTGGCTCCGCGCCGTAAATTTTCTCCAGCCGTCGCACGACAAAATGGCCGCGAGCCATGTTTTGAAAATGTTCGATGAACAGGGTGTTGATCAGTGCGCCTGATGCGGCGCCGATGATGGGCACGGATTGCATCGCGGCTTTTTCGCCGACGACAATGCCGAAGCGCGAGCTGATGAGTGAGACCAGTCGCACCAGTGCGGGCGCACCGGCTTTGGTGAAACCTTTTTCGGCTAAATATTTGGTGGCTTCGGTGACGGCACCGGCCATTGCCACGCGGGCGGCGAAATAGCCGGACTCGGCGGCATCGTCTTTTTGGCTACGTCCGCCTAGAGCGAACACGGTCAGGCAGGCGAGCTTGGTATCGATGTATTGAATATTTTCGCCTTCGCTTTTGGCAATGTCAGCAATCGAGCGCAGCATGATGGTGGTCGATATCGGCAGCTCAATGGCGAGTGCGGCGAGGCCAAACACCCCGCCCACTGCGCCGCTCGCGGCGGCGGCGAATTTATGCAGGCGATTTTTTGCGGTGGCGTTTGCGACGCCCTTCGGCGCACCGCCCAATGATTTTACCGCCACATCCAAGGCGCGCATCATGGCTGCTTCAGAGGCCTGATGAATATTTTTTTGGAATCGTGCGGGCAGCATCGACAGCCCACGTTCAATCGGCGAGCCGAGCATGGCGGAGGCGCGGGCGGCGAGGCTTGGATTTTCAAGCAACGCTTTGGCCCGCCGCAGCTCGCTGAGATCCGCTTTGGAAAGTCCTGATTCTGAAAAAATTGTTTTTGAAAGTGCGGTGGTTTTTTGTGTGGCGGCCATGATGCATTCCTTCCGGTGTTAGAGCCCGTGGAAAACTATGCTGCAACATCCTCGCCCAAGTATGCCTCACGCACCTTAGGGTCTACCAGCAGCGCTTTTGAATCGCCGCTTAGCGTCACGATGCCGCCATCCATCACATACCCGCGCTGGCTGACCTGCAGGGCGAGCTTGGCGTTTTGCTCAATCAGCAAAATCGTCACGCCGCTTTTGGACACATCGCGCACCACCTCAAAAATCTTTTGCACCATGATCGGCGCCAACCCCATGGAGGGCTCATCCAGCAACAGCAATTTGGGTCGCGCCATCAAGGCTCGCGAGATTGCCAGCATTTGTTGCTCGCCACCGGAGAGCGTGCCTGCGGTTTGTTTGGCGCGTTCTTTCAATCGGGGAAACAATGAAAACTTATGCTCAATATCCTCGGCAATACTGGCGCGCTCATTGCGTGGGCGCGAATACGCGCCCATCTGCAAATTTTCGGTAATGGTCAGGCCCGGAAATACGCCACGTCCTTCCGGCACCAGCACCAAGCCCTGGCTGGCGATTTTATAAG
>JAYWCO010000314.1:0-2482 GCA_043780475.1 Burkholderiales bacterium
AAAGAAATAGGTACTAAATGGCTCAAACGACAGTTGCTCAATTTGCGAAAGAACTAAAGCTCACCGAGGAGATGCTTTTGGAGCAACTCGCGGCAGCGGGCGTGACGATTGCATCCGTTGAAGATAAGCTTGCCGAGGACGATAAATCCCGGCTGCTCACCTATTTGCAAGATCAGCACGGGCATAAAGAAGAAAAGAAAAAAATTACGCTTACGCGCAAGCAGACATCCGAAATTAAAAAATCAGATGCCACTGGCAAGGCCCGCACGATTCAGGTTGAGGTTCGCAAGAAACGTACTTTCCTGAAAGTTGATAAAGCCGAACCGGCGGAGGTGATTGAAAAACCTGCCGAGCCTGCGCCGCCTATTATTAACGAAGACGAACTCGCCAAACGGCGCGCTGAGGAAGATCGCCAAACCACGCTGCTGGCCAAGCAGGCTGAGCAAAAGGCGCAGCTCGCGCCCAAGCGCCGCAGCAAAAAAGTAGAAGCTGATGAGGCCAAAGAAGCGGCCGATGCAGCAGAAGCCGCTGATATTGCAGCAGAAGAAAAAGCACAAAAATCAGCCAAGCGAGGTAAAGCCGCTGATAACGCTCCTGCCAACGCAGCCTCAGCTGCGGTTGCCACCCCCGCTACTCCCACGGGGGCTGCTGCGCTAGACACATCCAACCGTCCGCGTATTGGCGAACGCGTGGTGCTTAAAAAAGATCCGCCGCCTTCGAGCGAAGGCACATTGCACCGCCCATCGGCTAAGCCCGGCGAAAAAGATGCCAAAGCGGCTGATAAAAAAGGCGTCAAGAAAGTTCTTAAACCGGCCGCCACATCGTGGACTGACGATGCCAATAAACGCCGCACTATCAAGACCCGCGGCGATGCCTCCGGTGGTCGCGACGGATGGCGCAGCCGCAAGGCCAAGGCACATCAGGATGGCATCAACGAGGAAACTAATTTCCAGGCGCCGACCGAGCCGATTATTCGCGAGATTTTAGTGCCGGAAACCATTACCGTGGGTGAGCTTGCGCAGAAGATGTCGGTTAAAGCGGCTGAGCTTATCAAGATCATGATGAAAATGGGCTCGATGGTCACTATTAACCAAGTGCTCGATCAAGAAACCGCGATGATTTTAGTCGCGGAAATGGGGCATACCTCCAAAGCCGCCAAGGCAGATGATCCGGAAGCCTATTTGGTTGATGAGGGTGAAGGCACACACCCCGATGCAGTGGCCGAAACTCGCCCTCCGGTGGTGACGATCATGGGTCACGTTGACCATGGTAAAACCTCCTTGCTTGATACGATTCGCAAGGCTCGCGTGGCCTCCAGTGAGGCCGGTGGCATCACGCAACACATCGGCGCGTATCACGTCGAAACCCTGAAAGGTGTTATTACATTCCTCGACACGCCCGGCCATGAGGCGTTTACGGCCATGCGTGCGCGTGGCTCACAAACCACTGATTTAGTGGTGCTGGTGGTCGCGGCAGATGACGGCGTGATGCCACAAACCAAGGAAGCTATTGCGCACACCAAAGCCGCCGGCGTGCCCATGATTGTGGCCGTCAATAAAATCGACAAGCCCGATGCCAATATGGAGCGGGTCAAACAGGAATTAGTCGCCAACGATGTGCTGCCTGAAGAGTATGGCGGTCAGGTCATGTTTATGCCAGTGTCAGCCAAGACCGGGCAAGGTATCGATGGTTTGTTGGAGGCCATTCTGTTGCAAGCCGAGGTGCTGGAGTTAAAAGCGGTTAAACAAGCGCCAGCCAAAGGTGTCGTCATTGAAGCGCGCCTGGATAAAGGGCGTGGCCCGGTGGCCACCATTTTGGTTAAATCAGGCACGCTGAAAAAGGGCGATATGGTATTGGCAGGCGCCGTATTTGGCCGCGTAAGAGCCATGCTGGATGAAAACGGTAAACCGGTTAATGAAGCGGGTCCTTCAATTCCGGTTGAGGTGCAAGGCTTGACCGATGTGCCGATCGCAGGTGAAGACGTGATGGTGCTAAACGATGAGCGCAAAGCCCGCGAAATCGCGCTGTTCCGCCAAGGTAAATTCCGTGATGTCAAGCTGGCCAAGCAGCAAGCCGCCAAGCTCGAAAACGCCTTCGACCAGCTGGCCGAAGGCGCTAAGAAATCACTTGCCGTGATCATAAAAGCCGATGTACAGGGCTCTTATGAAGGCTTGGCCTATGCGCTGGGTAAACTGTCGACCGAAGAAGTCAGAGTTAATGTGATCCACGCCGGCGTTGGTGCCATCACTGAATCCGATGTTAATTTGGCATTGGCCTCGAAAGCGATTGTTATTGGTTTCAATTCCCGCACTGATGCAGGTGCTCGTAAGCTGGTGGAAACATCCGGTGTGCAGGTACGTTACTACAGCATCATTTATGAAGCAGTTGATGATGTGAAGTTGGCGCTGGGCGGCATGCTCTCGCCTGAAATTCGCGAAAGTATTTTGGGTACGGTAGAAATTCGCAATGTATTTAAAATCAC
>JAYWCO010000315.1:0-2763 GCA_043780475.1 Burkholderiales bacterium
CTGGCGACATCATTAATTTATCCTTTGACGCTAACGGCAATCCCCGGCTTTCAATTGCCAACGGGGGTGCAAATGGCATACCGGGCAGTACTATTAGGCTTTCTCCCGGCATCCGCGTTGATAAATTCGCGCAGGCAATCGCGTCGATTCGCGCGCGTGACATCACCCCGTTTTTATCCCTGCCGCTGGTGGCCGAAGAAGATGCATTGATTAATGCACCCAAAATTGTGGCCGCTGATGACGGGCGCGTTATTGTTGGGCCGGGTGACAAAGTCTATGTTGTGGCAATGAAACCTGAAATGGGCACTCGCTGGCAAATATACCGGCCCGGCAAGCAGCTACGTGACCCCAATACCAGCGAGGTGTTAGGGTACGAGGCTATTTACCTGGGTGATGCCAAAGTCAGCAAGTTCGGCGAAAGCTCAACCGTGGAAGTGATTAAGTCTACCCAGGAAATTAATAAAGGTGATCGCCTCACGCCCACCAATGAAGGCACTATTCCATCCTATGTGCCGCGCGCGCCCGACACGGATGTCAAAGGCACGGTCATTTCCGTACTGGGCGGTGTGGCCGAAAGCGCCCAATACTCGGTAGTGGTACTTAACTTAGGCAAACGCAATGGCATGCAGGTGGGACACGTGCTGGCAGGTATGCGGGCAGGCCCTACGGTCAGCACTAAAACCGATGAATTCAAATGGAGTTCGCTAGTGCCCGAATTTGTCCACAAATCCAATATCAACAAGCTGCCGCCGACCGTAAAATTATCGGACGAGCGCAACGGTCTGCTATTCGTGTTCCGGGTTTTTGACAAGGTCTCCTACGCCCTTGTAATGAGTAGCAATCGCCCCCTTAAGGTGGGCGATGTGGTGCAATCCCCTTGATGGCACTTTCCAGGCTGCCTTCCTTTCTGGCATCTTTTTAATCTTCGTTACTCATGCCTGTACCACACCATGGGGCAGAACCTCATGCATGGCTTAGTCTTGATCTTATTCCAGGCTTAGGCGGCGAAAAATTACGCAGCTTGCTGATTCAGTTCGGCTCGCCCGCCGCCATTCTGGGGGCTGGTGCATCTATTCTTTCACCCTACATTGGGCCCAAGGTTGCTGACGCGATTGCGAGCGGCGCCGATGCGGATAGACTTCAGGCCGCGCTGGTCTGGCTTGAAAGCGAGAATAATCACCTACTCACCTTAGCTGATGAGGATTATCCAAAGGCTTTGCTTGAAATAGCTGACCCACCGCCAATTTTGTATATGAAGGGTCGGCGCGAGCTATTGGGCCGCGCCGGGATTGCAGTAGTCGGTAGCCGCAACGCTACGCCAGCGGGATTACAAAACGCCGAGGGTTTCTCGCGCGCACTTTCGCAGGCTGGTCTCACGATTATTTCCGGTATGGCGCTGGGCATTGATGCGGCGGCCCATCGTGGTGGCTTGGACGGCGGCGCGTCATCCATTGCGGTGATCGGTACTGGCCTTGATCTGGTCTATCCTGCCCGCAATAAAGCGCTGGCGCATCAACTTGCGCAGGACGGTTTGATTTTGTCCGAGTTTTCGCTGGGCACACCTGCGCTGGCGAGCAATTTTCCGCGCCGTAGCCGCATCATCAGCGGACTGTCGCGCGGCGTCTTGGTCGTTGAGGCGGCGTTGGCATCCGGGTCGCTTATTACCGCCAGGCAAGCTGGTGAGCAGGGTCGCGAGGTGTTCGCCATTCCCGGCACGATCCATTCACCGTTTTCAAAAGGCTGCCATCAGTTAATCAAGCAAGGTGCAAAACTGGTGGATGATGCAAATGATATTTTGGTAGAACTGCAGTGGCGGTCTACGGCGGTATCAGCAAGCTCGAGGCCAGGGGAAAACGACGACGACGATATAAACGACGCCAGCGCCGACCCTATATTGACCGCCATGGGTTACAACCCTGTGTCGATTGACGCCTTGATGGAACGGGTCATGCTGCCCGCCGATCAAATCATGGCACGCATGACAGAGTTGGAAATAGATGGTGTCATCGCCCCCTTGCCTGGTGGGCGTCACCAGCGATTGTCCTGATGGCCTGCATGTGAGTATTTTTATCCCCGCTTGAGATCAGGGTAATGATCTCCAGATACTGCTCCAGACAATTTGTTTTTGAATGTCGCTTGTAAAAACCCGCCAACCCTGTCTATCATTTGTGCGCTTTTGCCATTTTAAGACAGCACCAGCGTTACTATTAATATTGATTTTTCATTCATTAGAATTCACCTGAAAACGAATCCCGCCGTGACCAAACGCCTCATCATCGCTGAAAAACCCTCCGTTGCTAATGATATTGCGAAGGCGCTGGGCGGCTTTAGTAAAAAAGACGATTTTCTTGAAAGCGATGATTTTGTACTATCGTCCGCAGTCGGTCATCTGGTCGAAATTGCCATGCCCGAAGAAGAAGAGGTCAAGCGTGGCAAGTGGACATTCGCTCATCTACCGGCGATTCCGACGCAGTTTGCGTTGCGTCCGATAGAGAAAACCGAGTCTCGTTTAAAACTGCTGCTGAAGCTGATCAAACGCAAGGATGTGTCGGGCCTGATTAACGCCTGCGATGCGGGGCGTGAGGGTGAGTTGATTTTCCGCTACATTGCCCAATACGCGAAATCGAAACATCCCATTCAGCGCCTCTGGCTGCAATCGATGACGCAAAATGCGATTCGTGACGGCTTTAAAAGTTTAGCCGCTGGTGAATCCTACGAGCCGCTGGCGGATGCTGCTGTATGTCGCTCTGAATCTGATTGGTT
>JAYWCO010000316.1:0-4412 GCA_043780475.1 Burkholderiales bacterium
CGCGAATTATCCGCCGCCCATTTCACATCCGGCACGATGCTGGCCGCCAAGCTCGGGCTGTCTCGTAGCGCAATTTCGGATGCGCTCATGGAAGCGACCGATAATGGTGTGTCAATTTTTAAATTGACCCGACGTGGATATAAATTAGCGGCACCGCTAGATTTCCTCGATCTGGCACAAATTCGCCAACATCTCGCGCAGGATGCGGGTCGTGTGGATATTGATATCCTCGAAACTGCAGCCTCCACCAGCACCGAGCTTTTGCGGCGTGCGGCAGCGGCTAACTTACCGAGCGGCACCTGCATCGCCGCCGAGCTGCAAACCGCCGGACGTGGCCGTCGTGGCCGTCAATGGCAGTCAGGTTTGGCAACCTCGCTGACGTTTTCATTGCTGTGGCGTTTCGAAAAAGGCGCGGCGCAGCTAGGCGGGCTATCGCTGGTGGTGGGGCTTGCCATCGTCAAAGCGTTGCGAACCAGCGGCATCGCAAAGGCGCAGCTAAAGTGGCCGAACGATATTTTGGTTGAGGAGAAAAAGCTCGGCGGTATTTTGATCGAAACCCAGGGGGATATGCTGGGCCCCACCATGGCCGTGATCGGCATCGGCATCAACATCAATTTACCGGATACGATGAAGCAGATGATTGATCAGCCGGTGACTGATTTTACAGCGCATGCAAACGCCGCAACCCTCGACACGGCCGCCACCAGCATTAGCCGCAATCAGTTATTGGCCACCCTGCTCGGCGCGTTGATACCGGCACTGGGTAAATTTAATACTGTAGGCTTTGCCGCCGTTCAAGAAGAGTGGCTGGCATGTCATGCCTATCAAAATCGCACGGTGCATGTGTTACAAAACGCGGGTGAATCATTTGATGCCGTGGTGACGGGCGTAGCGGTTGACGGTTCATTACGGGTTAAAAAAATGGTGCCGGGCGGACTGAATGGAAGTGAAATATTGCTCTCATCAGCCGAAATTTCGGTTCGGCCTATCGATACAAAGCCTGCCGTGCGTAGACAATCGGCCGATATGAAAGTCACCTAAGCTATTTATGAAACCCGCCTTGAACCACGTACTAGCTATTGATATCGGCAATACACGCCTCAAATGGGCGCTGCACGATGGTGCGAGCTGGGTCGCGCAAGGTGCGCACTCCACGCGAGACACGATGGTGCCGTCCATGCTGGTAGAAGAGTGGGCGCAATTAGCCGCCCATCTTGCGCCACACGCACCACCGCATTTGCCCAATCTACGCGCCATCATATCGAATGTCGCTGATCATGCTGCAACTAAAGTGGTGATCAGCGCGCTGGGCGCCATCGGCTGCAGCGAAAGTGAGTTGCTTGTTTCAAAAGCCGCGCAGTGCGGCGTGCGTAATGGCTATGCCGAACCGGCACAGTTGGGCACTGATCGCTGGCTGGCATTGATTGCTGCTTATGCCCACATGAAGCGCGCCATACAAACTTCAGGCGACACAGCCTATCCGCAGTTAGTGGTGATGGCCGGCACCGCATTAACCATTGACGCGCTGACCGCGGACGGCGAATTTTTGGGCGGCGTTATTGTGCCCGGTGCGACGCTGATGCGCGCCGCATTAAGCCACCGTACCGCTCGCCTGCCCGCCGACGCAGGCACGCATGAAATTTTTCCAACCCGCACCGAAAACGCGATTGCTACCGGCGCGATTGAAGCCTGCTTAGGCGCTATCCAGCGCATGCATCACGCGCTGGGGCAACGCACTGGCGATGTGGGCACGAACATCAACTGTATCGCCAGTGGCGGCGGCATGGCCTATCTTCAGCCTTATCTGGCGACACTTCCATTCCCGGTGGCGATTCACGATAATCTGGTGTTGGATGGTTTAATCCGTGTCGCCTACAACATTGACCGCGACATTGACCGCGACCCGGACTGCGCCATCGAATAAAATCAGCCTCATAAATTCTGCAAATCTACAAACGCTGAAAACAAACTGCCACCACAAAATATAAAAATCGATTCCTAAATTCAGTCGCCTGGTGGATGTGATCAATCAAAGGATGCTCAAGTATGTCTCGCCTCATATTTTTTTTATTGCTGATTTTAAATGTTGCGGTTGGCGCCTATTTTTATTTGCATGTCTCACGCACAAACCCCGATGTGCCGGTAGAAATTAATCGCGAAAAGCTGAAAATTATATCCGTCGCCGACCCCGGCAAAGCTCAGCAGGAAGCACAGCTCGTCATCACCGCGCGCAAGCTGGCCGAAGCGTTGAGTGGCTCAGCATGCGTTGATTTTGGGGTTAAATCTGCCGACAGTGCGCGTGCCCAATCCCAATTCATCGCGATGCAATTGGGTGAGCGTCTGGCCTCGCGTAATGTGGAAGAGTTCACGCGCTTTGCGGTGGGACTGGCATCACAAAAAGATAAAAAAGCCACCGATACACTCGTCGCCAATCTTAAAAAAGCCGGCGTTAAAGATGTCTCCGCGCTAGTCGACAACAGCATTTCACTCGGTGTTTTCTCCAGCGAAGAAGCCGCCAAACGCACCATCACCGAGCTGGAAACCAAAGTCACCACGCTCGTCAAAGGCGCCACCATCACGCCGCGCAATGCACAAGTCAAAGAAACCATCTTCACCGTCCGTGAGCCCGACACCAACATGATCGCGCGGCTTAGTTTGATGCAGCGTGATTTCGACGCCAGCACCGTGAAAGCAGTAGCGTGTCCCGCGGCGGCAGTTCCCGCTGTCGTGGCAGTGGAGCCCGCCAAGCGATAATTTTTAAACGGTGGCGCTCTGCAGGCTTGGTGCTTGACGCTGTTTTTAAATCAGCGAATTTGATAGAAAATTTTTTTGAGGTGTCCAGCAGACGGCATTTTGGAGCATTTATGGTGGACGCCTTGTTATAACAATCACCGACCAGGGCGGCAGCACCCGCCGCTTCGTCAACGACCAGTCCGGCCATGTACTGGAATAGACCACCCAAGCCAGCGGCAGCGCCGTCCAGCTCATCAACGGCTTAAGTGCTGCCGACGCACTCACCTACCTCAACCAGACCGACTGGGCCGGCTACCTGCCCGGCACCATCAACCAGAGCACCATTAGCAGAGAAGACGACCCGGGTGTAAACAGCCAGCTCGCCTTTGCCGACGTCAGCCAAACCCCCGTCACCCATGTGCTGGTGGCTAACGGTGAAGTCATGGCCGAAACTGGCGGCGCCTACCAAGTCGCCAACTTCAACGCCGCCTGCCGGCAAATTGATGCCAGCTACCCATCAGCCACCCCCGGCAGCTACACCGTCCAGACCGGCGACAACCTCGCCAGCATCGCCAGGGCCGTCTGGGGCGACGCTAGCCTCTGGCATTTGCTTGCCGAGGCCAACGGCTTAACCGCCGGGGCCGGCGGTGGTAGCCAAGCCATCAATGGTGCCAACAGCGCCACCAACCCCACCAGCCCAGGCGACCTCAGGGTCGGTCAAGTCCTGACCATCCCCAACAAAGTCACCAACCTGCACCACAACATCAATACCTTCACCCCGTATGACCCGAGCAAGATCATCGGCGAAACCACCCCGCAAGTCAGCGCCCCGGCCCCGCAGGCCGATGGGGGCGGGTGTGGCGGGTTTGGGCAGATCGTGGTGGCAGTGGTGGCCATTGTGGTCACCATCATCACCGAAGGTGCGACCGCTGAATTCTTCACGGAATACTTTGCCGCCAGCGAAGGCGGTGCCACCCTTGCGGCTGCAGCGACCACCGCCACCGCCGCCGCGGCCGGTAACCTGGCCGGTCAAGCCACCGCCAACGCCATCAGCATCCAGCACGGCTTTGATGGCAAGAGCTTCGCCTTCGCCGTCCTCACCACCGGCGGCGGTGTCGACGCCGTCGATCTCGACACTGCCACCGGCGCTGAAAAAATCGGTGCCCAGATCGTCAACGGCGCGGTCAACAACGCCCTCCAGCAGAAACTGCTGGGGCCAGGTCTCGCTTTTTGCCTACAGGATTGTCTGGTTCGCAGTCACTCAGGATGGTTTCGTAGGCCGCCATGAAGCTGGAGACCGTCGTTTTGGAAAGTGGCGCTTTCTGTTGCAGTGCCATCTTGCATGAGGTATTTGCCGTGATTAAAAAGTCGCTCATGTGCGAAATCAGACGCCACCGTTCAGGGAAGACCTCACCGCTTGATGAATTCAAAAGCAGCATCGAAGCAATAGAGAGTGTTAATGATGGACTTTGAGGCGAAAAAATTTAAGGTCGGCGATGTGATCAGGATTCTGAGTATGGGTGATTGGCTATTAAATGACCTTTTGGAAGCTGAGAAGAAGGCAATCCTTGCTTGTGTCGGCACGCAAATGACGATTGACGAAATCGACCAATGGGGCGGTATTTGGGTAGCATTCGACCACACGACAAACGATGAGCATGACGCCTCGTTCTCAAGCC
>JAYWCO010000317.1:0-3943 GCA_043780475.1 Burkholderiales bacterium
CTACATGCAAGGGGCCATAAGCCAAGCCGCCTATTTGCTCTGGTTGCGCGTCCAATGTTGCCTCGGCGCTCTTGAAGCAGCGACCTATCTCAAATAAACGCAGGCGCGTTTCGCCTCGATTCAGGTTATTTTTCAGCGATGCAATCAGGCCGCCGACAAGGCTGCTACGCATCACACTCATCTGGCTTGCAATCGGATTGGACAATCTGATCGGATGGGCATTACCACCCAAATCCGCTTCCCATGCTGCCGGCACAAAGCTGTAGTTGATAACTTCCTGATAACCAAGATTAGCCACGCTGTGCCGAATGGCTGCGCGGGTGCGTCGACCTTCCGGAATTTCCATTATCGCAACCGATGATATCGGCGGTAGCGCAGGGACTTTTTCATAACCGTAAACACGGGCAATTTCTTCGACAAAATCAGCTTCAATATTTAGGTCGAATCGGTATGACGGCGGTGTAACCCACAGTATTGCTGCCGATGCGGCGGTATCTTCCACGACATCGCATTGCAGGTGTTTGAGAATATCGACCATCGTTACATGCTCGATATTCACGCCGATCAGCGCATTCACCCGTGCCACGCGAACCTTCACCGGCGACTTTGCCGGGACCGGGATCAGCGCCTCGGTTACCGGGCCCACTTGCGTAGCCGGTGTTCCACAAATTTGTATGGTGAGTGCGGTTGCGTACTCGATACCATCGCGCACGGACGCCGGATCCACGCCGCGCTCGAATCGGTATGCCGCATCGGAATTAATACCCAGCTCGCGGGTTTTGCCTTGAATAGCATCGGGATCAAACTGAGCGGCTTCAAAAAACACATGATGGGTGGCGTCAGTAACCATGCTTTCCAGGCCGCCCATCACGCCCCCAAAGGCCACCGGCCCAGCCTCATCAGCAATGAGTAACATATCGGGCTTTAACACGACGTGCTGTGCATTGAGCAGGTTCATTTCCTCGCTCGGCTGGGGATAACGCACCTCGATACCGCCCTTGAGCTTGTCGTTGTCGAACGCATGCATCGGGCGACCACGCTCCAAAGTAAGGTAATTAGTGATATCCACCAACGGCGAAATAGAGCGAAATCCGGCGCGTTCCAAACGTCGCTTCATCCACTCTGGCGTTGCCGCTTGGGGATTAATATGGGTGATGACACGGCCCAGATAAGCGGTGCAGGACTTGCCCGCAGAAAGTTTGATGGCGCGGGCATCCGTGATGGTTGCGGCGATGGGCGTGATCAACGGGATATTGAGTTTTGCGCCGGTAATGGCAGCGAGGTCGCGAGCAATACCGATCATCGATAAGCAATCACCGCGATTGGGAGTGAGCTTCAGCGTGAGGATTACGTCATTGAGATCCAGATATTCGCGAATATCCTGACCAATCGGCGCATCGACCGGCAATGCCAGCAGACCAACATGGTCATCGGACAAGCCCAGTTCGCGTGCGGAGCACAGCATCCCGTTTGAATCAACGCCACGTAGTTTGGCTTCTTTAATTTCCAGACCAGGCAATTTCGCACCCACTAGCGCGCACGGCACGCGCATACCAACCGCAACATTCGGCGCACCGCAGACGATTTGTAACAAATTGCCGATGCCGATATCCACCTCGGTCACACGAAGTTTGTCCGCATTGGGATGGAGATTAACAGTTTTAACTTCCGCGATTACGATCTTGCTGTAAGGCGGCGCGACAGGGCTAATATCTTCAACCTCCAGCCCTGCCATGGTCAGCGTGTGCGCCAGGTCATCAATCGATAAATCAATATCGATGAGTGTTTTAAGCCAATTTACAGATACTTTCATCAGAGATATTCCTGGTAGGACTATTAGCGAAATTGGCTTAAAAATTTAATGTCGTTCTCGAAGAACAGGCGTAGATCATTGACCCCGTATTTCAACATCGCGAGGCGATCCAAGCCCATACCGAAGGCGAATCCCGAATATTTTTCAGGATCAATGCCGCCGTTTTTGAGCACCGCAGGATGCAATACGCCCGCGCCGCCGATTTCGAGCCATTTGATTTTTCCGCCCTTATTTTCCCATTCCATATCGACCTCTACACCCGGCTCAACAAACGGAAAAAACGAGGGACGAAAACGAATTTGCATATCGTCGCGCTCAAAATATGCATTCAAAAATTGCGTCAGCGTGCCTTTCAAATCAGCCAAGCTAATGCCTTCATCAATCCACAGCCCCTCTAACTGGTGAAACATCGGCGAATGCGTCGCGTCATGGTCGCAGCGATAAACCCGACCCGGGCAAATAATGCGAATCGGCGGCTGGTTATCCAGCATGTGCCGGATTTGTACAGGTGAGGTATGGGTACGTAGCAAGTTATTCGAACCTTCAATATAGAAAGTATCGTGCATTGATCGTGCCGGATGATTTTCAGGCGTATTAAGCGCGGTGAAATTATAAAAATCGGTTTCGATTTCAGGGCCGTCCGCGACCGAGAAACCCATGGTTGCAAACAATGCCTCGATACGCTCGAGCGAGCGGGTCACCGGATGCAATCCACCGATGCCTGGGGTGCGGCCGGGCAAGGTGATATCGATTGCCTCGGCCGAGAGTTTAGCTTCCAGCTCCACATTTAAAATGCGTGTTTTCGCCGCATTAATCAGCACTTCAACCTGGCTTTTTACCTCGTTAATAGCCGCACCAGCTGTCTTCTTTTCTTCCGGTGGCAATTTGCCCAACGCTTTTAACTGCTCAGTCAGTGAACCTGATTTACCCAAAAAGCGTGCCTTAGTTTGTTCTAAATCGGGCACCGTGGTGGTGGTGGCAAGTGCGGCAGTGGCTTCCTGCAATATCGCTTGAAGATCGCTCATGAACGCTCTATCTAAATGTCTGAAATGGTGAAGCAAAAAGCAAAAAGCCCGCTCGTTTAAGGGAAGCGGGCCTTTGCGGTAGTTCAACAACCTTATGCGCTACGGGCCGCTTTCGCTTGCTCGATAAATTGCGCAAAAGCAGGCTTATCCATCACTGCCAGATCCGCCAGAACTTTACGATCCACATCAATCGAGGCGCGCTTCAAGCCGTTCATGAAAGTAGAGTAGTTCATGCCGCCATTGCGGGCTGCAGCATTGATACGCGCAATCCACAATGCACGGAATACACGCTTTTTATTACGACGATCACGGTAGGCATACTGGCCCGCCTTCATCACCGCTTCTTTAGCGATACGGAAAACTTTACTGCGACGACCGCGGTAGCCTTTGGCTAGATTGAGGATTTTCTTGTGACGGGCGCGGGCGGTAACACCACGTTTAACTCTTGGCATGATGGCTCCCCTTTACGCGTAAGGCAACATCGCGCGAACACTCACGATGTTGGTTTTATGAATTTCGGCTGTACCGCGAAGTTGACGCTTGGATTTGGTCGTCTTCTTGGTCAGGATGTGGCGTTTAAACGCCTGTGAGCGTTTGATGGAGCCTGATCCACGCACTTTAAAACGCTTGGCTGCCCCGCTCTTGGTCTTCATTTTTGGCATGTCATTTCCTTGATTAGCCTTACCGCAGCAGGTGGCGAAACATTTTCGCACTTGAAACCTGAAGACGGCTTGTTTGCATCATTTACTCAATGGTTTTATCCAGAGAACACGGGTGATGCCCCGCCGCTAATAAAACAAAATCTACCTAAATCTTCTTCTTGGGCGAGACCACCATAATCATCTGGCGACCTTCCATTTTGGGGAATTGTTCGACTTGCCCCACTTCCGCTAAGTCTGCTTGTACACGCTTCAACAGCTCCATACCCAGCTCCTGATGCGCCATTTCACGACCGCGAAAACGCAGGGTGATTTTAGTCTTATCGCCGTCCTCCAAAAACCGCTTCAGGTTACGCACTTTGATGTTGTAATCGCCATCATCCGTGCCGGGACGGAATTTGATTTCCTTAACCTGAATCTGCTTTTGCTTCAGTTTGGCTTCGTGA
>JAYWCO010000318.1:0-2668 GCA_043780475.1 Burkholderiales bacterium
TGCGGCCCCTGCTGCTGCCCCTCCCGCCTCAGCGGCAGCCCCCTCTTCTGGTCGCCCTGCCGACCCTCCCCAGGCCGGTGGCGATGGTGGCTGGCGCAACATGACGGATGAACAAAAAGCCGAACTGCGCAAGAAAATGGAAAACATGACGGACGAACAAAGGGCCGAGTTCCGAAAAAAGATGCGCGAACGTGCGCAGTAAAATGGGCAGTAAGGAACGTCATCGCAAATATCAGGCTAATTGAATGAATATTTCCCGTCTTTTTATTGAGCGTCCGGTTGCGACCTCGCTGCTCATGGTGGCCGTGATTCTGGGCGGCGTGTTGGGCTATCGACAACTGCCACTATCGGCGCTGCCGGAAGTCGATTACCCCACCATTCAAGTGATCACGCTGTATCCCGGTGCGAGCCCGGATGTGGTTACCTCCGGCATCACTGCCCCGCTGGAGCGCCAGTTCGGGCAGATGCCGGGCTTGAAACAAATGTCTTCTACCAGCTCCGGCGGCGCCTCGGTTATTACGCTGCAATTTGATCTCACTCTATCACTGGATATTGCCGAGCAGGAAGTGCAGGCCGCGATCAACGCAGGCGGTAATTTATTGCCGGCCGATCTGCCTGCGCCGCCGATCTACAGCAAAGTAAACCCGGCCGACGCGCCTATCTTGACGCTGGGCATCACCTCCAAAACCATGCCCATGCCGCAAGTGCAGGCGTTGGTGGATACGCGTATCGCGCAAAAAATTTCGCAGCTTGCCGGCGTTGGGCTTGTCACCTTGAGCGGTGGCCAACGCCCTGCCGTACGGGTGCAGGCCAATCCTAAAGCGCTCGCCGCAGCGGGCCTCAATCTTGACGATATCCGAACCGCTATTGCCGCATCAAACGTGAACCAGGCCAAGGGCAGCTTTGATGGCCCGACGCGCGCTTACACCATTGATGCAAACGATCAAATTCGCTCTGCGGCCAACTATAAGACACTGATCATTTCCTACAAAGGCGGCGCACCGGTTTATTTAACAGATGTTGCCGATGTAATTGAGGATGCTGAAAATACCAAGCTCGCCGCCTGGATGAACGACACACCCGCGATTATTCTTAATATTCAGCGCCAACCAGGTGCTAACGTGATTGAGGTAGTTGATCGCGTCAAACAACTGCTGCCTGGCCTCACCTCGGCGCTACCGGCCTCGATGGAGGTGATGGTGCTCACCGATCGCACCGTCACCATTCGCGCCTCGGTCAAAGATGTGCAGTTTGAGTTGTTGCTGGCGGTGGCGCTGGTGGTGATGGTGATTTTTTTGTTCTTGCGCAATGTACCCGCGACAATTATTCCGAGCGTGGCCGTGCCGCTGTCGCTGATTGGCACCTTTGGCGTGATGTATCTGGTCGATTTTTCGATCAACAATCTGACGCTGATGGCGCTGACGATTGCCACCGGCTTTGTGGTCGATGATGCGATTGTGATGATCGAAAATATCGCCCGCTATATTGAGGAAGGCGAAACCCCGCTGAATGCCGCGCTAAAAGGCTCGGCACAAATCGGCTTCACCATTATCTCGCTCACGATTTCGCTGATTGCCGTGTTGATCCCGCTGCTGTTTATGGGTGATGTGGTGGGCCGATTATTTCGCGAGTTTGCGATCACGCTGGCGGTAGCCATTTTAATTTCGGCGGTAGTGTCACTCACGCTGACACCGATGATGTGCGCAAAATTACTGAAGCACACCCCTAAAGCCGAACAAAGTAAATTTTATCGAGTCACCGGTGAATGGTTTGACACCATTATTCACCGCTACGGCGTGATGCTGAGCTGGGTTCTGGATCGTCAGGTCGCGACATTGTGGGTGGCAACGGGCACGGTCGCACTTACGGTGCTGCTGTATATTTTTGTGCCCAAAGGTTTTTTTCCGGTGCAAGATACCGGCGTGATTCAGGGTATTTCCGAGGCGTCGCAATCGGTCTCTTTTGCGAGCATGGCCAGCCGACAGCAAGCATTGGCCACACTCATTTTGCAAGACCCGGCCGTCGCCAGTGTGTCGTCGTTTATTGGTGTTGATGGCATCAACACCACACTGAACACCGGTCGGGTGCTGATCAATTTGAAACCGCATGAAACCCGAGACGTCACCGCCTCACAGGTGATTGAGCGGCTGAAACCCAACATCGCCAAACTCGAAGGCATGACGCTCTATATGCAGCCGGTGCAGGATTTGACGATCGAAGATCGGGTCAGCCGCACCCAGTATCAGTTCACCCTTGAAGACGCCAATCCGGAAGAGCTATCGCTGTGGACCAACAAGCTGGTCGAAAAATTGGGCACCTTGCCCGCGCTAACCGATGTGGTATCCGACGTGCAGGATCAGGGCTTGCAGGCATATTTAACGATTGATCGTGACACCGCAGCCCGCCTCGGCATTACGCCTGCTGCCATTGATAACGCGCTTTACAATGCGTTTGGTCAGCGGCTGATTTCCACTATATTTACGCAGGCCAGCCAGTACCGCGTGGTGCTCGAAGTTAAACCTGAATTCAAACGCGGCCCGTCAGCGCTTAACGATATTTATGTGACCTCAGCCACCGGCGGGCAGGTACCGCTTGCCAGCGTTGCGCAAGTAGTCGAGCGACCGGTGTCGCTGGCGGTTAATCATATTGGCCAATTTCCGGCGAGCAC
>JAYWCO010000319.1:0-12811 GCA_043780475.1 Burkholderiales bacterium
GGCCAACTGCGGATCATGCGTCACCATCACCAGCGCAGTTGCATATTTTGCATTCAGCCGCATGATAAGCTCGAACACACTATTGCCGTCCCGCGATCCAGATTGCCGGTGGGCTCGTCAGCAAGCACGCACGAGGGATGCGTCACCAGCGCACGCGCCACGGCAACCCGCTGCCGCTCGCCACCCGACAGCTCACCGGGCTTATGCGTTAAACGATGCGAAAGCCCTACATCGTTGAGCATTTCAGCAGCGCGCGCCTTGGCGACTTTAGTTTCTTCGCCCCGAATAGCGAGCGGCATGGCGACATTTTCGAGCGCGGAAAACTCCGGCAGCAAATGGTGAAACTGATAAATAAAACCCAGCGCACGATTGCGTAGGTTGCCCTGTGCCAGCGGCGAAAGTTTATCCATACGCTCACCCATCAGCGTCACTTCGCCTGAACTCGGTGCATCTAACCCGCCGAGAATATGCAGCAGCGTACTTTTGCCTGAACCGGAGGCGCCGACAATGGCAATGGTTTCGCCTTTTTGCACGGCCAAATCAATGCCGCGCAACACAGGTACTTCATAGCTGCCCTGCTTGAATGTTTTAACCAGACTGGTGCAGGCCAGCACTTGGTTGTCCATGGTGTTACTCATAGCGCAGCGCCTCCGCCGGGTTCACCTTCGAAGCGCGCCAGCTCGGATACAACGTTGCAATCAAGGCCATTACCAATGCAATCACCGCGATAAAGCCCACATCATTCCAGTGCAGATCCGAAGGTAATTCAGAAATGTAATAGACCTCTTTTGACAACACCTGAAAGCCGAATACTTTCTCCAGACCGGAAACCACGGCCGACACATTAAACGCCAACAGCACCCCGCCCGCTACGCCTAATACCGTGCCGATCATGCCCACCATCGCACCCTGCACTACAAAAATTTTCATGATGGTGGCGGGCGATGCACCCAGCGTCCGCAGAATGGCAATATCCGGATGTTTGTCTGTTACCACCATCACCAAAGTCGAGACCAGATTGAATGCAGCGACCGCAATAATTAACGTAAGAATAATAAACATCATGCGTTTTTCGATTTGCACCGCCCGAAAGTAGGTAGCGTTTTGCTGCGTCCAATCCGACACATAGCCCTCTACTCGCAGGGTCTTCGCCAACTCGCGTGCGACCAGCGGCGCGCGTTCCAGATCTTTGATCTTGAGTCTGACGCCGCTCACATTATCATCCAGCCGGTAGAGCACCTGCGCGTCTTTGATGTGAATCAGCGCCAGATTCAAATCATATTCATAATGGCCCGAACTAAAAATACCTACCACGGTAAAAGTCCGAATCCGCGGCAACATACCCGCCGGCGTCACATTGGCTTGTGGAATCAGCAGTTGTACTTTGGTGCCCATCTGCACCTGCAGGGCGCGCGCTAACTCAACACCGAGCACGATGCCGTATTCACCCGGCTTTAAAGCGCTCAGCTCACCGATTTTCATATTGCTGCCCAGATCTGCCACGGTATTTTCCTGAACAGGATCGATGCCTCGAACACCCACGCCGCGCGGAGTCTGGCCGTAGGTTAACAAGCCTTGGCCAGTCACGAATGGGGCAGCGCCAATCACCTCAGGATGCTGTTGCGCATTCGCCATCACGCCCCGCCAATCAGCCAATCCATTCTCAAACCCGTTGATCTGAATATGGGAAGCGACGCCTAAAATTTTACCGCGCACTTCTTTCTGGAAGCCATTCATCACCGACAGCACCACAATCAGTGCGGCAATACCCAGCGCAATGCCCGCCATTGAGACCAGCGAAATGAAGGAAATAAAATTATTGTCGCGCTTGGCACGCAAATAACGGCGGCCAATAAAAATAGAAAGGGGATGCAAAATATTTTCCGTGGGGGTACGTGAGGTGGCGTGAATGTGCGTGAGTATTAAGTTAGCGCTCGCGAGAGTGTGCCACAAACACTCAACCTAAAGAGCAAGACCACAGCGATGCTAAAATTCGCCTATGCACCTAACTCTCCTCATTCCCGATCTCATCCCCCCGCCCGGCTTCATCGCCCAACCTGATTTACCCTCGCTGCCCGGCTTGCAGACATTGCTTGCACAAGGCACGATCAAACGCCAACCCGGGCGATTTTTGGAAGAAGCCTGCCTGCACGAGCTGGGGCTCAAATATATCGCCAGTAATCCGGTCGCCGCCTTGAGCTTGCTAGCCGATGGTGGCCAGCCGGGCGAGGATATGTGGCTGCGCGCCGATCCGGTACATTTGCATATCAGCCGTGACAATGTGCAACTGATGGACTCGCATATCATCGAGCCGACGCTTGCCGAAGCAGAGGCCATCGCGGCAACCCTGAATCATCATCTGGCGGGGGGCGACGCCACCCGCGAGCTGATGATTGAGGTTCGCGATGCGGCACGCTGGTATCTTAAAATTCCGCACGCTGAAATGCCCGAAACCACCGCGCTGTGGCGCGCCAGTGGCGCCAATGTATTTGATCATCTGCCTGAAAATACGGAAGGCAAAATCAATTGGCGCAGCTTGCAAAATGAATTACAAATGCTGCTGCATGATCACCCGGTCAATCTGGAGCGGCAGGAACGTAACGCGCTGCCGATTAACGGCATCTGGTTGTGGGGAGGGGGTACTTTTCGCACCTATACTCCTACGGTAAAACCCGCCAATACATCGCACCTGTTACAGATTCGGAACACCCGAAACAGGCTTGCGCCACCCACTGTCAAAGGCCCTGCCAAAGCCGAGTATCCATATAAGCTGATGCTCGCAAAGCTGGCACTGGCGAGGGGTTTGGCGATAAACAACAAGCTGGCGGTGAGCGCATTGCCGATTAATTTTGCGCAAATGCCGCTCGCAAGTACGCATAATTTTGTGGTGCTGCACCAGCCAACGCGAGCACTGCGCGCAAATCAACGTCATGACTGGATGACTACGGTTGAGGCCATTGATACCGACTGGCTGCAGCCGCTGAAAACAGCGCTGATGAATCGAACCATTGAATCGCTCACCCTGCTGCTGCCGAATGAATCTGCCACCTTGAGAGTGCATGTGGTGCAGCCGCAGCCCTGGGAATTCTGGAAAATACTCAAGCCTATGGTGGCCAAAAAACCTTTGGCCAAATATGTTTTATAGCTTTCTGCGCAGGTTTCAGTAATGGTTGATATTGTTACGCGCACGCTTGATCCGGCAGCGTTTGCGGCCTTAGTAGACGCGCAAATTGATCCGCGCCTGGCGCGGCTCTACGCATCACGTGGTGTGAGCAGCTCGCGCGAACTTGACTACGGCATGGCCGCCCTGCTTCTGCCTTCACAACTGGCGCATATTGATGCCGCTGCCTTGTTGTTGGCCGATGCTATCCGGGCCCGAAAAAAACTGCTGATCGTGGCCGACTACGATGCCGATGGTGCAACCGCTTGTGCAGTCGGTATGCGTGCCTTGTCTTCAATGGGCGCGATGGTTGAGTTTGTGGTGCCGGATCGCTTCAAATACGGCTACGGATTAACCCCTGAAATTGTGGCTTTGGCCGCTGAAAAAAACCCTGACATTATCATTACCGTTGATAACGGTATTGCCAGTGTGGATGGCGTTAAGGAAGCCAATCGTCGCGGTATTCAGGTGCTCGTTACCGACCATCATTTACCGGGCGATGCGCTGCCGGATGCCGCGGTGATCGTGAATCCGAATCAGCATGGCGATAGTTTCAGCAGTAAAAATTTAGCCGGTGTGGGCGTGATTTTTTATGTGATGCTCGCCTTGCGGGCATTGCTCAGAACGCGCGGACACTTTGCGACTTTGCCTGAACCTAATCTGGCCGATTTGCTCGATCTGGTCGCTCTCGGCACCATCGCCGATGTAGTGCGCCTTGATCATAACAATCGGATTCTCATCGAGCAGGGTCTGGCGCGCATTCGCGCCGGACGCATGTGCGCCGGGATCCGCGCGATCCTGCAAATCGGCGGGCGCGATCATCGCCGCGTCAGTACCTATGATATGGGCTTTGTGGTCGGCCCGCGCTTAAACGCCGCCGGACGGCTGGATGATATGTCGCTCGGCATCGCCTGCCTGCTGGCCGATAACGATAACGTAGCCCTCAAGCTCGCCACCCAGCTCGATGAGCTCAACCGTGAACGTCGCAGCATCGAGTCCGGGATGAAAGACGAGGCGCTTACCTCACTGGCTGAGATTGATGTCGGTCAGCGTTATTCATTGGCTATGTTTGAGGCCAGTTGGCATCAAGGGGTGGTCGGTATTTTAGCGTCGCGCATTCGCGAACAATATCATCGCCCGGTAATTGCATTTGCCAGCGACGGCGCGGGCAATCTTAAAGGTTCGGGCCGTTCCATCTACGGCCTGCATATGCGCGACGCGCTGGACCTGATCACCAAACGACACCCTGGCATCATCACAAAATTCGGCGGGCATGCAATGGCCGCGGGCTTGACTATCCCGCAAACCGCGCTTGCTGATTTTGCTAGCGCATTTGAGACCGTGGTGCGAGATTTATTATCACCGACTGATTTGCGGGAACGCATCGAAACCGATGGTGAATTAACCGCTGATGAGCTCACCTTTGATTTCGTAAAATCGCTCGAAAACCAAATCTGGGGCCAGGGTTTTGCCGCACCTTCGTTCACCGGTGAATTCAAAATCATCGAGCAGCGCGTGGTTGGCGAGAAACATCTGAAACTAAAATTATCGCTGGCTGGAACCACCTTTGAAGCCATGCGTTTTGGCTCGCCCGATGCCCTGAACACCAACATTGGCGCGGTTTTCCGGCCATCGATCAATGAGTTTCGTGGCGCCGCCACGCTGCAATTGGTGCTGGATCACACCCAATAAAAATGATCAAGAACGATAATATGCAATCAAGCGATCTTGAACGATTGGTCACCGTAGAAATGCCATACGGTAAATATAAAGGCCGCAAGATCGCGGATCTTCCCGGCAACTATTTGCATTGGTTTGCTCGCGAAGGATTTCCGGAAGGTGAGATTGGACGCTTGCTAGCGCTGATGCGGGAGATCGATCACAACGGCTTGTCATCGCTGCTGGCACCGTTACGAAAACCCTAGGATGGCAATGTTTCACACTTTGTACTCAAGCCACGAATTTGCAATAATTAAGCACGTCTGACCGCCGCACCTGACCACTTAACCACCTGTCCGCCAAGCTAGCTTGGGATGACTGAATTGCGGTAGAGTGATGCTCTGCAATGTATGGTGATGTGATAACTTGTCATGCAGTATTCAGGTTTTATTATCGATTAAGGAATAGGTATGACTCAATTAAACGTCTCGGCTGAAACCCTTCAGGTGATACGTGAACAACTTGTCGTCTTACATGCACGTATTCCTCTCAAGCTCTGGATGGTCACCACGGTAAGCGGCGATGACTGGGATGTCGTCTGCGCACATAATCAGGGCTACCCGGTTAAGGAAGGGCAAACCTTCCCGTGGAAGGAATCTTTTTGCTGCCGCATGATGTTAAACGAAGGGCCACAATTTGCCAGCAATGCTGAAACCTGCGAGGCGTATCGAAATGCACCGATTGGCAAACAACTCACCATCCGCGCCTATATCGGCATTCCGCTCTATGGAGAAGGCCATCGCTTTATCGGCACGCTGTGCGGCATCGACCCGCAACCGGATGTGGTGGGTATTCGTGCAGGGGAAGGTTTGGTGCGGCAAACGGCTGAAATTATTGGCCGGCTGCTATCGATGGAACACAAACTGGCAAACGCCCAGTCACGGGTGTTGCAGGTGGAGGATCACGCGCTACGAGATGAGATGACGGGCCTGCTCAACCGTCGCGGCTGGAATAAGCTGCTGCTGGAGAGCGGTGTGGCACAAGGTCAGGCGGTGCACTCGGTGGTGATGGCCGATTTGGATAACCTGAAAGCATTGAATGATTTATCCGGACATGCCGCCGGTGACGGCTTGATTATTAAGGCCGCGCAAATATTGTCTGCATCCATGCGCGGCGGCGATGTGGTGGCACGGCTGGGTGGTGATGAATTCGGCTTGCTGCTGCAAAACGTGTACCCGCGGCAGATGCTGGATATTACCGCACGTTTGACCGCTGAAATGGCCGAAGAGGGTGTGGCCGCCACCCTGGGTTTTGCCTCAACCCCGCCGCAACCTTCCCTGACCGCCGCAATAGAAGTGGCCGACCAAATGTTGATTGCCGAGAAGCGCAAACGCGTATCTTCATAATCGGACCTTGGCTTTATAGATTCATAATTAGCGAAATACAAACTCAGCTCCTGAAGCCAGTCTTCAAGCAAAAATGCTCGGAACCGCCCGTCCTACATGGCTTTTATAATACTGTGCGCGGCTTTTTCGGCAATCATGATGGCCGGTGCATTGGTGTTGCCACCGATCAGCGTGGGCATGATGGAGGCATCAACCACGCGCAAATTTTGCATGCCGTGTACCCGCAGCGCCGTATCGACCACGGCCATGTTGTCGGTGCTACTACCCATTTTGCAGGTGCCGACCGGGTGATAAACGGTATCAACCCGTTGACGCAAAACCGCGCGAATATCTTCGTCGGTTTCAATCGTCTCTTCATCTGTATTTTTTGTATAGAGCGACGCTAACGCGGGCGTCTGCATCAGGCGACGGGTCAGTTTGTAACCCGCTACCATTTGCTCGATATCGTCGGGATGCACCAAAAAAGCCGGATCAATTAGCGGCGCATCGGCTGACCGATCACTGGCGAGCGTCACGCTGCCGCGGCTCTTAGGGCGCAGCAAACAATAGTGACACGATAGGCCATGCCGCATGCGGATTTTACGCGCATGATTTTCAACACTGGCCACCACAAAATGCAGCTGAATATCCGGTGCGAGAGAGGCCGGTGTGAGCCTGAGAAAGCCGCCACCTTCGGCATAATTACTGGTGATCATGCCGCGTCGACGCTTGATATACCGATATATTTCGCGAACCATGCGCACCGTGCCCGCCGGCGAAATACCGACCAGATCAGCACTCGGTACGGCATAGCGAAAAATAAAATCAGGATGATCTTGCAGGTTCTGGCCGACGCCGGGCAAATGATGCACCACCTTGATACCGTGCTGCTGTAAATGCGCCGCGTCACCGACGCCAGATAACATCAACAACTGCGCAGACTGAAAGGTGCCTGCGCATAAAATAACCTCGCGGCGCGCCAGCAAGGTATGCGACTCACCATCGCGGTTAAATCTAACGCCGACTGCACGTGTACCTTCCATCACAATCGACTGCACCTGCGCCTGAGTGATGACCTGCAGGTTAGCGCGGCCCGCCATCACCGGATGCAAATAACCGCGCGCTGCGCTGCAGCGTTCACCGTTAATTTGGGTGACCTGATGAATGCCGATGCCTTCTTGTTCGGTGCCGTTGAAATCATGATTAATGTTGAAGCCCGCCTGTCTGGCCGCGTCCAGATAGATTTGCTGGAAGGGATTGTCACTGCGCAAATCGGCCACATTCAACGGGCCACCCTGGCCGTGAAATTTATCATCTGCATCCCGGAAGCGCTCGTTATTCTCGGCGCGCTTGAAGTACGGCAGCACCTCGTCATAAGACCAGCCCGCGTTGCCCAACGCGGCCCAATGGTCGTAATCATTACGGTGTCCACGTACATAAACCATGGCATTGATAGCCGATGAGCCGCCGAGCCCACGGCCTCTAGGCTGATAGCCCCGACGACCATTGAGGCCGGGCTGGGGCACGGTGTCAAATGCGTAATTGTTGAGATGGGTGGGCAACATCGCGACGGCCGCTGCAGGCGTACGAATCACCCAATCACGGCCATCGCCGCCGGCTTCCAGTAGCGCGACCGTCACGGCGCGATCCTCACTCAAGCGCGCCGCGAGTACCGAACCGGCTGAACCGCCACCGATAATAATGTAATCAACTGTCTGATTCATGCTTTATTCCGCTATTACTTTATTTCGTTATGACGTAACGACGTCGGCTGATATGACTTAAATTAATTTAGGGATTGTATAGACTACGGATAGCAACCGTCGGTCTATGAAAATCGTCCCTTCTACATCCTCTACCCAATCAACTTCCAAAAAACTCACGCACCAGGAAGGTTTCAAGGTTCGCGCTATCTTCAGTGCGCGCTGATAGTTGAATCACCCGGCCCAGCCGCTGTGATTCCCAGTTAAATTTGTCTTTGTAGTGGGTACGAATAATTTCGATCATTTTACGCACCGTGGCCAGCTCTACATCGCCGCCCTGCCCAGCATCAACCTCATAGACCTGCCGCACACTGGCGCGCTCGTCTGTGGTCCAACCCCGAAAAGCGAATTCGGATGAACGATGGCCTTTAAACAGGATTTGAAAAACACCATTGGTGCCATCGCGCGATGGTTTGAGGGTCTGCAGATTACGATTGATATTAGCAGTGCGGATTTCTTCAGCTGATTGCTCCCGACTGTTTGCTCGACCTGCTGCATTCTCCTTACCCACGGCTTCTTCAGCCAGACGACGCCGCTCGCGAGCCGCCTCGACCATCGCCATCATTGACGGTTGCTCGGTAATGGTCGGCTGGGCGGTTGCCTGCGTTGGAAGTGGTGAAGGTGGCGCAGGTTGCTCAATAGCGAACGATGGCGCGGTTGGCTTAAGTTTGGGAATCGCCATAATCGTGCGGCGCGGTGGCGGTGGCGCAGTTGGTGTAGGTGGCGGTGGAATCGGCGCGGCCGCAGGTGCTGCGGGTGGCTGTTGGTTAAGACGAACCTCCAGCGGGCCCTGCACCACCTGGGTTGGCGTGCCATCGGTTTCAACCGGCTTGGGGATCAATACATACAGCAACGCATGCAGCACCAACGACAGCGCAACACCGGTCGCGATGCGGCGTCGCGAGCGCAGCCGCGCTTCGGTATCATCGTGCGCCCAAGGTGCGGGCTGAATATAGATGGCCTTACTGGGCATTTAGTTAACCCCTGATCGGTCGCGCCCGGCTGAATCCTTGCATGAATTCATGGCCAGATTTTGCGTCACGGCATTGCATAGCAAGCAATTTAGGGGGCCGTATAAAAAAGACCGCAACATTCTATGCATGATCATCGGTAGAAATATTGCCGGATTATTGCTTATTTAATGTGAATCAGACATGACCCGCGTTAGTTACGTTCGCCGCCACAGACAATGATGGATTAAGTTGGTTTAAATGAGCTAGCTCAGCTAGCTCATTCAGATCATCGGCCTCAAGCCACCGCCAATGACCCGACGCAAGCGTGGCAGGCAAAGCGTATCCACCAATTTTAACGCGATGTAGCGCCTCTACCCGATTACCCGCCGCCGCAACCATCCGTTTGACCTGATGGTACTTACCCTCGCCAATCGTCAGCTCCAGCAGCGTGTCTGCCAGCCGCTGGCAACCCAGGGCGGCCACCGGCTGTGGTGCGTCGTGCAATACCACCCCACCCTGCAATGCGGCCAGATGCGCTTGATCCAGCGGGTGCTTGGTGGTGGCCTCATAAACCTTCGACACATGCTTTTTAGGGGACGTGAAGGTATGGATAAATTGGCCATCATCGGATAACAGCAGCAAGCCCGTCGTATCCTGATCCAGACGCCCTACGCATTGCACACCGCGATTGCGGATTTGCCAGGGCAGCAAGCTCAGTACGCTTTTATGATGCTTGGGCTGCTGCGAGCACTCATAGCCCGACGGCTTGTTCAGCGCGATATAAACGTGTGGCCGAAATTGCCAGACAACACCGTCAACACTGAACATCAAACCCGTGGTCAGGAACTTGGCGCGCGGCAGTTCACACACCTGATAATCGGTATGGTCAGCAGTCTTAACGGCTATCTTGCCGGCGACAATCAGCGCGACACAGGCACGATGAGTCCCAAAACCCTGGCTTTGCAAAATACGGTCAAGTTCTAGCATGGCTCAATCCTGGAGCCTGATCGGCGCTTCATTAAATCCGCTGTAGATCTGCTGCAATACTTAAAGTGCTGGTTTCACGAAGCGCAGCGTCATCCGATCTGATTCACCGATAGCCGTGTATTTGGCGCGATCAGTTTCACCCAGCGCGAGCACCGGCGGCAAGGTCCACACCCCTTCTTTATAGTCCTTGGTGTCTTTTGGATTCGCATTGATTTCGCTCTTGGCATCGAGCTTGAAACCGGCTGCGGTAGCGCGCTCAATCACGTAGGCTTCAGTCATATAACCGGATTTAACGGATTCTTCCAGGGTGCTGCCCGGCTTGGCACGATGCTCCACCACGCCCAGCACTCCACCTGGCTTCAATGCGGCAAAAAAACTTCTGAAAAACGCATCGACGGTGCTGTCTTCCGGTTTCGCTCCAATTTTTATCCAGTTATGGACATTGCGAAACGTCACCACCACATCAGCGCCACCGGCAGGCCGAATAGCCAGCGTGGCCGGCATGCCCAGCGGCATGATCGTCGCCTTATCATAGAGCGCAGGTTGAGAAGCCAGCTTGTCTTTAAAGCTTTGCAAACCCTTGACCGATGATGCCGGAAAAGCCGCCACATACAGCCCGCGATCCCGCAAATACGGCGCTAAAACCTCGGTATACCAACCGCCGCCGGGGAAAACCTCAACCACTTTGGAGTCTGGTTTTACGCCAAAAAACGCCAGTGTTTCCTTAGGATGACGATAACCGTCACGCGCACGATTCGCATCGGAGCGATGCGCCCCGGCCAGCACTTTGTCGAGCGTGGCGTGATCAATACTTGCCGCTATTACAGATGCGGCGGATGAGGCAGGTGTGGTCGTTACTGCAGTCGGCGCGGCATGCGCATTAAATGCCAGTGCTGACGCGCCGACCCCCAGAAAAGTAACGAAGACGCGGGTGGTCAGAATGGGATGCTTGGAAAAAACCTGTCTCATGATTAAAAGCCCGTTGTGTTGATATTAGAAATAGGTGCAGGTAAGGAAATATACGCAACGCCTTGGCTGCATACATTAAACAAATGTAATTATCGCATGGGCAATGCTGAGGCTATGAACCCAGCACTTATAGCGCATGCTTAACGGCCATTTTCAAAATGCTGGTGGGTGCGGGCAGTCAGCAGGCTGAGCCCGCAGCCCGCAATTAGGACTTACGATTATGGCGCAGATGCCATGAATTTATTTTGAAACCAGCTATCAATCATCTGCTTTTCATAGCGCAATATTTCGCCGGATGGATAATGGTTGTAATGATCAAGATAGGTCATATCAGCCAACTTATCATCACCACTCTGCAAAGTCCGGCCCTTGGATTCGAGCGAGTAATGCAATTGCATGCTCGGCCAATCTGCGCGTCCGCGCAAAATACGCAGGTCTTGCGTGCCTCTTAGTGCAGCGGGCTCAATGCGGCCGGCCAGATCAATATCGGTAATATCGATTTTTAATTCCTGATCAGCGGGTAGTTTTGCGGCCAATTTAGTGAAGTGTGCCAACAATGATTTTAGTATTTCTTCTTTATCGCGATCAGAACGAGGCATATCGCTGTAAGCCTCCGACTTGACAAAGGTGACGGTCACAGCAGCCCAGGCGTTGGCGCCGACCGCTAAAAACAGCCCTGTTGCCAGGAGTGTTACAAAGATTGATTTCATGGTTGTTCCTTTCAAAGGATTACGAAACTACAATAAAACAACAACAAAAATACAAACAGCAAAATATTGGACAAATATATTTGCGGGGTGTTCCAATATCCTTGAAAGAGGCGCGGTTTGGGCGGCACTGGGCGGACTAATTAAGAACATTAACTTTTACCACCAATGGCACGGTTTCCATTTTCTTGCATTTGGGATCGCCATAGCATGAAGACGCAGCAATTGTTTCCAATTTATACGTGAGTTCCACCCGCTGACCTTTTAATGAAGGCTTCTGGCTGCATAATTCAAATAGGCCAATCTCGATAAATTCAATATTTTTCTCGTCCTTCAACGTCAAGTAGCAGCCGTTATCCACTTTCTCAACATCGGTTATGCGACCCAGAGATTTTTTCAACTCTGACCCAATCTTGACAACGCCATCTTTGTAAGTGGGCGCGGAGGAAGGGGCAGGTGCAATCACGGGGGCTGGGGCTGGGGCTGGGGCAGGAGCAGTGGCCGCGGGTGGCGGTACTGCCGATTGTGCAAACGCGATAGGTGCGGCTATTAGCAGCATTGACAATCCAAGACTTCCAGACGGCAATCTCATTACGTTCTCCCCGTGACAAAAATAGGCTTAAATTTTTTCCGTTGGTGATTCGATCCGCAATTCAACCTGCAATTGATAAACCTGCTGAAAACGGGCGTTTTCGATAATCCCGTAGTCCCCTGGTGCGTACTGCAACAACCAGTCATGTGCGGCCCCGTTCAGCATGTCACCACCTGCAGATCGAGCCGCGAGAAATGGCTCCGTCAACTGTTTACCCAGCACCGCAATTTGTTTGGCGCGGTATGGACCATCATGACCTTCCTGATGCGGCGTGTTGGATTCATATTTGGCATCAAACCGATCACGCGAAACGCTCCACTTATCACCGGTTGAGCCGGTAATCAAAGCATCACCGGCCAGATATCGGTTAGGCCCCTCACGGCTGATCAGCTCGCCCGCGGAGGTCGCAAATAACACATCAACCCGTTCATTTTTTACAAAATAGCGGGCATCGGCATCAGTAGTGAGATCAATATTAGTCAGTTCAAGCATAAGAGCGAATTCCTAAACGCATGCCTAAAACATGTGTTGCCCGCCATTGATCGCGATATTGGCACCGGTAATAAACGCCGCCTCATCTGACGCCAGATAGGCGCATAAACCAGCCACCTCTTCCGGCTTGCCCAGACGACCCAG
>JAYWCO010000320.1:0-3180 GCA_043780475.1 Burkholderiales bacterium
CACCATGAAATGCGACACACGAAACCAGAAAGAAACAGCCACAAGCGGATTCAGAGAAAAATTTATGAATCTATTTTTTGCGCCGCTGACCCTGGTCATATTTATGCTGACCGCCGGCTGTGTGTGGCTTTCCCCCGCCGCCGACGCGGCAGGGTTGGGGCACATCAAGGTTGAATCCACGCTGGGTCAGCCTTTCATGGCAACGATAGAAATCACCGCTTTACAGGCCGATGAGTTTTCGCAAATTGAGGCGCGTATCGCCAATACTGAAAGTTACGAGGCCGCACAAATCTCCTACCCGTCAATCGGGCGCCAGATCCGTATCAGCACAGCACGTCAAAGCAACGGAAAATCGACCCTGAAGCTAACCAGCAGCGCGCCTGTCAACGAGCCCTTGCTGGAGTTGCTGGTGGAGTTTTCATGGGGTAACGGGCGCGTGATGCAAAAATATTCCGTACTGCTGGATTTGCCGAAGGTGGATCCCAAGTAACAACGCGCGCCACCATCGCGCTGCGCGCGGACTTCCAGATAGCCCTTTGATTGGCCTGATTAAAACCTGACGCCGGCCGAAAAACGCCATTGCGTGGTCGGTGAAAAATTCACATACTCATCCCGCGCCAGCCGCACGAAATAATGTTTGAAGTCATAGCTCACGGATACTGCATAGCCTCGTACAAAATTATCATCCGTGGTTAAACCGCTCTTGCGGGACACATCGAGGGTGAAGCGCTGCTTATTATTTTCATCGCCAAATTTACGGCGGATGATGGCGTGGGTGACGCGCTGCCGGGTGTGCAAACGATCATCCCAAAGATGGAACAAGGACAGCTCGGTGTCCGCAAGCGTGCGAGTACCGACACCCACGGTGATGGCGTCGTTGGGATCAAAATTAAGGTTGTAGTAATCGCGCAGATTGGTTCGGCCGAAACCGATCATGCCATAGGTATCGCCGCCTATCTCCGAAGTGATGGAACCGCCGACAAATCCGCCGCTGGCGACTTGCGCGGATAGCACTGTGCGCAACCATCCACTATCCAGTCTGTTTTCATAGCCCGTTCGGGTTTGCGAAAAACCTGTTTTATCCCGGTAATAACCCAGCCACGCGGTTTGCGTTTCGGCATTTGCCCTGAGGTTAATGTCTCCGGCGTGCGTGCCACCGTCCGAACGGTACCAAGATGGGGTGAGCTTGAAACTGATCTTGCTGTCGTCTGCGTTTGCGTCCGATTCAGCTGCTGGTGTTTCTGCTGTTGCCATGGGCATAACCAACGCTAACCAGACCAGCGCTGCTGCCTCGCATAAAAAATTTCTTGCCCTGCCGTTACAGAGGCCACGGGTGCGCAAACACGATACTGATTTCATAAGCGCTCTCTCCAGTTTACAGCGCGTCTTCAATGTTTCCGCCAATAACTTTCGCGGGCAGACTCTATCAGTTTCAAGCGCGCTGATGGATGTTGGGCATCGTGACGCAAGCGCACAAATTTATTGCTACAACGCGAGCAGGTATATTCTGTCCGCGCTTAGAGCTGCGGCTATTCTTTGATGACTAAACTACCGCTAGCGTCACCGCCACATTGCCACGCGTTGCATTGGAATACGGGCACACCACATGCGCAGCTTCAACCAACGCTTGCGCGGCGGCTTTTTCCATACCGGGAATAGTCACGGAAAGATCAACCGTAATCGCGAAGCCGGTGGGGATCGGACCGATACCCACAACCGCTGCAACCTTGGCGTCATCAGGCAACGTCGTTTTGGTTTTACCCGCCACAAATTTCATGGCGCCGAGAAAGCATGCCGAGTATCCGCTTGCAAACAACTGCTCAGGGTTGGTACCCACAGCGCCTGCGCCCCCGAGTTCTTTGGGCGTGGTTAATTTGACGCCGAGCACACCATCAGCAGTGGCCGCGTGGCCTTCACGGCCACCCGCAGCGTGGGCATGGGCTCTATATAAAACGGGATTCGGATGATCCATATTGAACTCCTGAAAATAAGCAGTTAATAAAAATGAAAACGGTGATTTTCCAAACAACCCAACAACAAATTAATAACTCTAAAAAACTCAATGCCTCAAAACTTCGGCGTTTCAAAACTTAAGCGAGCGCATGAGCCAATAGCGACAAACGTAATTTTTGCAGCGCGCGGGTGAGTGCTTTACGTTCGGTACTGGAGCACTCCGTAGCGCAGGCAACCTGCTCGTGAATGGCTTCGGCTTTCTGCTTGAGGTTGCGGCCGGTTCGGGTCAGCTTGATCACGACCTGACGCTCATCATCGATGCTGCGTTCGCGCTCGAGCAAGCCTTGACTCTGCATGCGCTTCAGCAACGGAGTAAGCGTGCCGGAGTCAAGTGCCACCTGCGCACCCAGCTCAGACACGGTCACATGATCGCGCCCCCACAGCGCCAGCAACACGATGTATTGCGGATAGGTCAGCCCCAGCGCGGCCAACATGGGGCGATAAAGCTTGGTCATCGCTAGCGAGGCTGAGTAGATCGCAAAGCACATCTGATTGCCTAAAAACAGGTTTGATCCAGCGGCGGCAGGAGAAATTGCAAGCGCGGCTGATGCGGTAGGCTTTAGGCGTGATGACATTGCTGAGGATATGAGTTGAAAATTTGTTAAATAGTCCGATTATATATCGCATCAAATTAAATTGCACACAATTTAATTTGATGCTGGCCCTGCTTGCTCGCTTGCGGGGGCATCACCTGTTGCGCTAGGTTCACCGCTTATAATTCAGAAAGTTTTTTTACTTATTTTTCCAACCACTGTTGCGCTTTGCTTCGTTTTTTCATCGCTTCACCAACTATTTTCACAGATCATTTCCATGACATTCCCACGATGGCAAATTCCCCCGCGCTCTGTCACCCTTTAGATTGATCGCGGCTATCTTGATCAGCGTTGCCGTGCCCACACAGGCAACTGAATCGCCTGAACCCAAACGAGCCCGCCAAGCCTATTGAATCAGAACCTGTTAAAAAGCAAATCCTGAAGAAATCCATAAGGATTCTCATAAGGAATTTGCCAACGAATCGGCTAAATCGGGCTTATAAAAACGATGTGGCCTTTGAAAAATTTTGGGAACAGGGCGCGCCAATGGGTCTGTCTGGCGCAGTGCGACACATTACTGATTTCAGTCAGCGTGGTTTGGAATTCATGCCAAAAATACAAATACGGTTAACCC
>JAYWCO010000321.1:0-1612 GCA_043780475.1 Burkholderiales bacterium
CAGCCGCACGCTGGAAAAAAATTGCCTGCGTGGTGTACGCCTGCAATCGGGCATGGACGCGCTGGTGGACGAGATAAAAGAAAAAAATACCTCGCAGAATTTATTGCCATTCATTACAAATTTGCGCGATATTTTACGCCCGCTGGAAATGCTGTTTTTACGAAATTCTCCCTGCCCGCTTGCTGAACTCATCGCAGCGCATTGCATCGCCGCCGAACTACTCGCCACTACCAACGAAAAAAATGGCGCAGAGATTTTGTGGGAAAAAGAAAGCGGCGATGCCCTGGCAAATCACCTTGCCGAGTGGAAAAATTACGCCGATGTGCTGGGGAATATTGCACCGCAAGATTACCCCGCATTGTTTGATTCACTGATTGCGCGCGAGGTAACACGCAGCACGTTTGGCACGCATCCTCGCCTGCATATTTTAAGCCCCATCGAGGCACGCTTGTTACATTTTGATTTAGTGATTCTAGGCGAGATGAACGAGGGCACTTGGCCTGTGGGCATCACCATCGACCCGTGGATGAGTGCGCCGATGCGCGAGACGTTCGGACTGCCGCCACACGCGGTGCAGATCGGCCAGAGCGCGCATGATGTGTGGATGTTGATGCACGCGCCGCAAGTGATTTTTTCCCGTGCACGGAAAATTTCCGGCAGCCCACAAAAGCCCTCGCGCTGGTGGGTGCGGCTAGTCACGCTGGTCAGCGGGAAAAACGCCGCACTGCTCGCGCGGATGGATCTCAGCAGCGCGATGCAAGCTACCATCAACACGCAGGATGCGGCGTATGATATCGAACCGCTCGGACGCCCGGAGCCTGTGCCGCCGCAAGCCGCCCGCCCACGCAAATTTTCACCGAGTTCCATCGTTTTATGGAGCCGCGACGCTTACGCATTTTATGCCAAAACTATCTTGCGACTCAAGGCGCTGCACGAGCTAGACGAAGAACCTGACAACCGCAATTTTGGCGAGCTGATTCACTCCGCGCTCGAACACTTCTCTGCGCAATTTCCCGATGCACTGCCCGACCATGCCTACCAGCTTTTGATTGCGCAAGGGCAACATGAATTCCAACCCTATATGCACCGCCCAGCCGTGGCGACGCTATGGTGGCCACGCTTCGAAGCCATCGCCCGTCATTGGCTGACGCACGAAAAAACATTCCGTACCCAGAAATATCATACACGCAGCGAACTGGAAGCAGTGTGGAATTTTGAAATCGCTGGTGAAAATATTACCTTCAATGCCCGTGCCGACCGCGTGGATGTGATGGCGGATGGCTTCCGCCTGATCGATTATAAAACCGGAACGCCACCAAGCGGCAAAAAAATCGAAGAAGGAGAGGCTAAACAATTGCCGCTCACCGCGCTCGCGCTCATGCACTCTGGCACCGTGGAGCGCATGCCGAATGCACTGATTTATTGGGCGCTAAAAACACGCGAGCAGAGCAAAGATTTTGTCGAAATCAATGCCGCCGAAGAACTCCTGAAACGCACGGAAACCGAGCTATTCGCGATGATTGCCGAAAGCCTCACCGAAGCCACCAGCTATGCACCGGAAATCATCTCCGGCCTCTCCAATTTTCAGGATGAATATGCACATTTAATCCGC
>JAYWCO010000322.1:0-2425 GCA_043780475.1 Burkholderiales bacterium
GCGTTCAGCCACGCCATATTGGGCGTATGCAGTGTCGGCATCTTCAGGCGACACCAGCGGGGTGCGTAGCCCTTGCTCAAAGCCGATGCGCCATTGTTCGCGGGTCTTCAACAGCCGCCGCGCTTCCGCTTCACTATCGGCGGCCAGCGCCCATACGCAGATGGTAGCGTGCGGCAGCGGATGCGCCACACTGGGCCGGTAAAGCTGGCGATAGAGCGCCAGTGCCTGCTCGGTGCCGCGACCCTCAGTGAAAAAATAGGCGTACGCATACGGCAAACCCAGATACGCCGCGAGCTGTGCACCGTAATCAGACGAGCCGAGAATCCACAATTCAGGCGAGGTCGGCCCCAGCGGATGCGCCTTGATATCGCGAAAAGCATGACCTGCCGAAAGTTGTGCGCCGGAAACCCAAGCCTGCAAATCCTGCACCTGCTGCGGGAACTCTTCGGCCGCATTTTGATGCGGGTTTAGCGCAAACGCGGTCTGCCGATCAGAACCTGGTGCACGACCCACACCGAGATCAATACGCCCAGGTGCGATGCCTTCGAGTACACGAAATTGTTCGGCCACTTTCAGTGCCGAATAATGCGGCAGCATCACGCCGGCGCTGCCAATGCGAATGCGCGTGGTGGTCGCGGCAATGGCCGCCATCAGTACTTCTGGTGCGGTGCCGACAATGCTATCGCTGTTGTGATGCTCCGACACCCAGTAGCGATGATAGCCGAGCCGATCGCAATGTTTCGCGAGCTCAATACTTTCACGAATCGCGAGATGCTGGCTGTTGCCGAGCGTGGCGGGAGATTGGTCAAGAACCGAAATTTTCATAGCTGCATTATGATGGCAATGCCATTGCATAAGGTTTTATATATAAAATCTATGCGGGCACGAGCTGCGCAATCCCTAACGCTTAAGAAGACGAACTCGCATGACAAATCAATCCGATGGTAATTTTGCCGAGCGACTCATCATCGGCGGTATGAGCTTATTTTTCATGTTGGCTGGATGGTACATCTTGCTCAACGACGGCGTTTCACTCAAAGGCAAAAGTGGCGCGGTTAGTTTCGCCGGCGGAAGCGCGGGGCTTGCCGTAGCCGGTTTCGTTTTTTTTATAGCGGTATTAATGGGGCTGATGTTTGCGCGGACATTGAATCTTGGCAAGCACGGCTCAATCATCATCATGTCGATAATTCTGGTGCCGCCGATCCTGTTTCTGCTGTGGCCTAAGTAAAACAGCCTGTCCAAACTGCAAACTACACACTGCCGCAAAACTGGCTGTGCTGGCAGCAGATTAGTCGTGGCGCGGATCAGTATTTTTAAATTTTAATTTCCGAATTCATCATGAGCACCCCTCTTCATATCGCCGTGATTGGCGCCGGCATCGCCGGATTATCTTGTGCGACAGCACTTCAACAGGCAGGCATAACCGTCAGCCTCTTCGACAAGAGCCGTGGCCCCGGCGGCCGCATGAGTACGCGCCGCATTGTTGGTGGCGGTAGCAACGGCGAACGTGGCTGGCAATGTGACCACGGCGCACGTTATTTCACCACTCGCCATCCTGATTTTCAAGCTGAGGTATCACGCTGGCGCGAAGCCGGTGCGGCGGCGCAATGGACGCCGCGAGTCAGTGCGTTGAGCGCTACTAGCTTAACCGAGCATGATCTCGATGTGCCGTGGTATGTCGGTACGCCCAGGATGACATCACCGGCGCAATTTCTGGCGAGCGCATTGCCGTTGCAACTTCAAACTACCGTCCAACAAATAGCAAGTCAAACCGATGGCTGGCGCATCTTGTCAGCAGATCAGGGTTGGCTGGACGATTGCTTTGATGCAGTGTTGTTGGCGGTACCTGCACCGCAAGCTGTACCGTTATTGCAACCGTGCGCGCCGGCACTAGCAGCGCTGGCTGCCACCGCGAACATGCACGGCTGCTGGACGCTGATGTTGCAATTCGCGATGCCGGTCACGCTGCCGTTTGATGCAGGCTTCGTCAATCAGGGCCCGCTCACATGGGTCGCCCGCGATAGCAGTAAGCCGGGCCGCGACGACGCAGAAAGTTGGGTGTTGCACGCCAGTGCGGCATGGAGCGAGGCACATCTGGAAGAGGACGAAGAAACGGTCGCCACCACACTGCAGCAAGCATTCACCCAGCTCGGCGGCCCGGCCTCGCAAACATGGACGGCGCATCGCTGGCGCTACGCCCACGCCGCACCCAGGTTAGATAAGGTTTATGCATGGGACGCCGTCACCAAAATAGGTCTGTGCGGCGATTGGCTTAATGGTGGCACGGTAGAAGCCGCGTGGCTGAGCGGTAGGAGCTTGGCCCAGCAGGTATTGCAGTCATCAGCCATGTCTTATGGCGCGCGGCAATGTTGAGGTTAAACTCTATATTTGATGTGCATTGTGAGCCATTTTTGGCTTGAAAGAC
>JAYWCO010000323.1:0-1576 GCA_043780475.1 Burkholderiales bacterium
GCCTTTTTCCGTCAACCTGTGGCGATTCTTATGGGTCTAAATTTGCCACAACAAACGCGGGCTTGCTGTACACGGCTAAAGGCACCGCAGCGATTCTGGTCGGGTTTACGAGCTACATTACACAGTCGACGGGAAGCTGGCACGCGGTATTTTATTTAGCGGCCGGGCTCAACGCTTTGGCCGCGGTGCTCGCGTTATTTGTATTGAAACCCATGCGCAAGAAAATGACGATCGCGTCATAAATATTGTCTCGACCGATATCGAGGACTCAAACTTGTACTGCACGTATACTAAGGCAGCCCGTTGGGCCTAAAGAAAATCGGCTACAAAATGATTTGGACGGTGCATATTTCTCCGACTATCTTGCCAATCGAAGCATTATTGGCACCGATGGTCGAGAAAACCTGCCCTCGCCCCGATCATTTTCCGTTTCTTTAAGCCCGACAAACTGCTAGCCAATATCCAGAATGCTCATTAAGGTTTACGTGCTGGTTGGCGTGCTACTGCGCTTGATAGATAGTTGGTGTGTTCAACACCAAAAATTAGTTGGTGCGTAACTCAGCCACTCGCTTCTTCTGTTTCATGCGCGAAAGTGTTTCCGCGGATAAATTCAAATGCGTGGCGACTTCCTTCATCGGGATGCGTCCGTAGAGATTTGGATACTTGCGGATAAATCGTTGTAGCCTGCCTGAAGCATCGAGTAAGTGTAGGGTAATCGTGTGCGCCATAACTTCGGACATGAGATGCATTACTTCATATTCAAAGTCGCTTTTGGCGGTGGGATGGCGCTCCAGAAATTCCACCCACGCTTCCATTGGCAATTTTGCGACTCGTGATTTTGTTACGGCGCGAATCGAGTAGGGTGCCGGGGTTCGCAATCGCCACGCGGCGTAGCTCGTATCCATATCATCTTCGACTGAAAAGCGCAGAATAATTTCTTTGCCTTCCTGATTGGCGACCACTCGCTTCAACGCGCCCTCCAATACAAAATACTGTTCCATATCGTGATCGCCCTGACCCATCAGAAGCTCACCTTTTTTATAGTCGGCGATAACCAGAAGCTTTTCCAAATCCTGAAATGCTCTCGGCTTTAAGGTGCGCAGCACGATGTTGCGAGCAAGCGCTAGGCGCAACATATCTCGCTGCGGGTGAGTGATAAGTAGTGTCATGGCCGCCTCAATCGAAAAAGTGGTGATGAGATGAGAAAAACAGGCAAAAGTAGCAAATCAAGTGAATATGCCACCATAACCTTGATGGGAGTCAAGGCGAAAGCATAGCGTCATTTTTATCATGTCGCTACTGTTAATAATGTGCATTCGGTAAAAGTGATTAGATACAAAAATTGCTACAACGTTGATGCAAATCAATGGTGTCCGCGAGCCGTTCCTACTTATCGCCACCCGCCAATTGCGTTAAAAAAACTCTTATTCGCTACTTTGATCACCTCTATCAAAAGCCCACCGACTCTCCACTCTCCCAATTTCTTGGCGGCAAATTTGATATCCATAGCGCGAGGCATCCCAGCATGACAACCGATGCAGCATCCACCCCCACGACCGACGGCTTCCATTTGGTT
>JAYWCO010000324.1:0-2734 GCA_043780475.1 Burkholderiales bacterium
TGCACCAGTCCTTCCCCAAGACCATGTATGCATCGATGTATCACGACGTGGCCAAGGGCAAGCCGATGGAACTGGACAGCCTGTCGGGCTACATCGTCAGAAAAGGGCGCGAGCTGGGTGTGCCAACCCCCGTGCATGAGATGGCGTATCTGGCGCTCAAGCCCTATAAGGATGGCACGCCGCGCCCGCTGCCGCTATAGCCCGCCCCGCGCCGCCTCAAAAAACCCCAAACAGGGCTTGAATCAAGCCTCTGTTCGCTGTATCCCGGGCGCGCCATTCTGGTCACACTGGCAGCACCAGAAATGGCCCGCGTCATCCCGGAGCGCATCATGCACACCTACCTGAAACAAGCGTTGGCTGCGGCGCTGCTGCTCGGCACTGCGTTGTCCACCCCGGCAGCGGTCATTACCTTTGCCGGCGGTGCCGATCCCGCGTTTACCTATGACGGCGCGATCTACACCATCAACAGCAACATTCTGCCGCCGTCCTCGGGTTACGCCAGCGTCGCCGCCTTTACCGGCGAGCCAAATGTTGCCTTCAACTCGGGCGGGATGTCGCCGTCGAGTTTCTATCTGGCTGGGCCTGCTGCCAGCGTGTTTACGCTGAACTCCTTTGTGATCGCCGGTGCCTGGGGAACCCAGACTCTGACGATCAAGGGCTACAACAATGGCGCGTTGCTGTTCTCGAGCATGCTGCCCATCACACCGGCAGCACATCTCGCCATGTTCGGCTGGGCAGGCATCGACCAGCTCACCATCTTTACGGGAAATGACTTTGCCGCCAGCAACAATGGCGGTGCCGGTCTGCATTGGGCGCTCGACAATCTTACGATCAACGAAGCGGTGATCGCGAACCTGGTTTCCGAGCCGGCGCCGCTCGCGTTACTCGGACTGGCGCTGATTACGCTCGGGTTTTCGTGCCGCCGCCGGCAACCTGACGAACCTGTATCAGCCTAACCGGACTTCGCTCCGCGCACCGGGTCATCGGGCGCGTCACCGCCGTCATCGCGCTGAGACCCTTGGTGTGAGCGGCTCCCGGTGCAATGCGCACCGGAACATCCGCCGCATCCGATTCAATCCGCGTTGGCAGCACCTGTCGCAAGCGCTTTGCGCTCCGGATAACTCGCCGCCATGCCGTCGCGCACATCGTTCTGAATGCCGTATTGCGGGAACGGATAACGCAAGCCGTTTTTGGACAGCGCTGCCATGCCGTCCAGCGCCTTGCCAATCAAGTCCGGCGGCAACGCCATCAACATTTCGTCATCCTGCACACCGCCATAGCGCCGCTCGGCAAAACACGGAATCGACAAACTCGGCTGGCGGGTCGAGAGCGCCCGGCCCCACGAATCGGCGCAGGCCGACTCGCCCACCACACTCCAGTCAAAGCGCTTGTAGCCGGCCCACTGCAGGCCGTTGATGAAATACATCATCGCCCCCGGCGTGGCGTAAAACAGCGCAATGTCGGGCGGATCGAGCCGGCCGCTGGCCAGCGGTGACACTGCCAGCGCCTTATATTTTCCACTTGGCACCAGATGCATCGCCGCCTGATGCTTCGCGGTGTCGTCGAGCGTGGCGTACCACACGCCCTTCATGTGTTTGCCAGTGCGCCACTCATCAGTTTGCCCGCCCAGGCCGATCACTGATTTGCATTGGTCGCCGACCAGGTTATCTGCCGTGATGCCCACAGTCCACCCCAGCCGCGCCGCTTGCGCCACGATCTGGTCGGTGGTGTGAATCGATTTAGGCCGGCGGATTTTGGGGATCGCCGCCATCTCCTCGACCGATTCAAACAGCTTCATGCCGAAGGGAATCGCGCGCAGCTTGAGGACCTGTTCGAGGTTGGCGGCGAGCTGGGCGAGTGATGTTGTCGTTTGCGGCACGGCTTCGTGTTGCACTGATGTCGTCATGGATTCTCCGGCTGGTGCGCAATCAACCGTCGATTGTCCATCATAAAAGCGAAGGGTGAGCGCCAAAAAAAAACCCCGCCGAAGCGGGGTTTTTGTGATCAGTGTTGGCCAGTTACGCTTTTTTGCGGCGGCTAAATCCAAGTCCTGCCAAGGCGAGGCCAAGCAGGGCCAGAGATGCAGGCTCGGGGACCGAAGTGGTTTGGGCAATATTAATCGTGTAGCTGGAACCGCCGACCGATTGACCGTAACCGGCAAACCCAGCAAGATTTCCACCATAATTTCCTGAAAAGTAATTTATCGCCAACAGGTAGTCGCCTGCGGCCAAAACAGGCGAGACATACGCTTGCAAACTAAAACCAAAGTCATCATTGAATGCGAGCGTGTTTCCGGCCAGATCGAAGACGAAGAGCATCGGGTCGAAGCCGGTGAAGGTCTGCGCGGAAAAACCACCGCCAGCCCAGGAAAACCGGTAAATATCAACCGAGTCCAATTGCCCTGAAATTGAAGTCGTGCCACCTGCAACATATTGCGCGGTGGCAAGCGTATTGCCGGCGTCGCCAACTTCAAAGTGGGGCACTGCCAAAGCTGTTTGACCTGCGGCAAAACAAGAAACTGCCAAAACCAAGGAGCTAAGAACGTTTTTCATGGTGATTCCCTCGCGGTTGTTGTTGTGGTGGTGGTGGTGGTGGTGGTGGTGGTTCGCTCAAATATTGCCGCCTGGTTAACCATAAGCAATCCTCAAGCCAACTTTTTTATTTGTTTAAAATCAATGGCATATAAAAATTCATCGTATGCACTAACCGGCGAGTGTAAATTATTTCGACATTA
>JAYWCO010000325.1:0-4239 GCA_043780475.1 Burkholderiales bacterium
AAGACTGCCTTGAGGCGTTGCTCAAAATCGCCACGATATTTGGTGCCCGCCAGCAGCGATCCCATATCCAGTGAATAGACTTGCGATTTCGCGAGGATTTCAGGCACTTGCCCATCCACAATACGTTTTGCCAGACCTTCGGCGATGGCGGTTTTGCCCACGCCCGCCTCGCCCACTAGCAACGGATTATTCTTGCGGCGACGGCACAAAATTTGAATCACCCGCTCAACCTCGTGATCGCGACCAATCAGCGGATCAATCTTGCCATCAATGGCCTGCTGGTTTAGATGCAGCGTGTAGCTTTCCAGCGCACCGCCAGATTGTTCGCCCTCAGCAGCCTCGCCCTCAGTTTCAGTTTTAGCGGGGCCTTGCGGAGAAACTTTGGAAATGCCGTGCGAAATAAAATTCACCACATCCAGCCGCGAGACACCTTGCTGATGCAAAAAATAAACAGCATGCGAATCTTTTTCACCATAAATTGCGACCAGTACATTGGCACCCGTCACTTCCTTTTTGCCGGATGATTGGACATGCAAAATGGCGCGCTGGATAACGCGCTGGAAACCCAGTGTTGGCTGGGTGTTGACTTCGCCATCGCCAGCTACAATCGGGGTGTGCTGCTCAATAAATTCAGCGAGCGCTTTTCTGAGATCATCGACTTTGGCCGCACATGCCTTCAAGACTTCCTGTGCGGAAAGGTTCTCCAGCAGAGCCAGCAACAAATGCTCTACGGTAATGAACTCGTGGCGTTTTTGACGCGCCTCAACAAAGGCCATGTGCAGGCTGACTTCGAGTTCTTGGGCAATCATGTTGTACCTTTCTTTACTGCAACGAATACGCTTGCGCACATTCTTCGTGTTTTTAAAACGTAAACTGGAAACTGAGCAACGTTACTGAATCTGATACGACGACAAGCGCGGTCGAGATTCAAATTTCTTCCATCCCACAATGCAATGGATGCTCATATTTCTTGGCATAATCGCCAACTTGCTCGACTTTCATCGTCGCTACATCACGCGGAAAAATGCCGCAAACCCCGCGACCTTCCGTATGTACTTTGAGCATTATTTGTGTCGCCCGTTCATAGGTGTGACCAAAAAGTTGTTCCAGCACATCTATTACAAACTCCATCGGAGTGTAATCGTCGTTGTACATCACTACCTGCCACATCGGCGGCGGCTTGGTCTGATTGGGGTTTTCTTGCAGCGCGGTATCACCATCAATACCTGGCGCGTTCGGTTGTTTAGTTGCCATGCCTTGAATACATATTGAGGGTAAAAATAACCCCAGCGCATAACGCTACTGGGCGTCCATCATCAAGCCGATTCGTAAATGCCGCTTTCTTTCAGTGTAGCTAATAATATGGATAACCGCGAGCCGATTTCAAGTGCCCGATTGAAGTTAGTTAACAACAATTCGGCGTGTTGCGAGCCGCCAACATGCCGGGACATTTGTATCCATACAACACCTCCGCTTAAAAATAGCGCCAACTGGTTGACTTCGCTCAATTTTGCCGGTAAAAGGCAACTTGGAGTTTAGCTTCATGGTTGACTGCATTTGCAATAAAGCGGTTGCGGGCCTTGACAGCAAAACGATCCCGGGCGCTCCAACCCGATTTCATTTTAAGGAAGCAACAGCAATGGCAACTGGTACAGTCAAATGGTTTAACGACGCTAAAGGTTTTGGTTTTATCACTCCCGATGATGGTAGCGAAGATTTATTTGCTCACTTCTCGGCGATCGAAATGAACGGCTTTAAAACCCTTAAAGAAGGCCAAAAAGTCGCATTCGAAGTGACCCAGGGCCCTAAAGGCAAACAAGCCTCAAACATTAAAAACGCCTGATATTCTTGAAGTGTTTTGATGTTGAGGCAGTAGCACCGTTAGCCGCACAAAAATTTGGACTCCCCCGCAGCGCAAGTTGCGGGGGTTTTCTTTTTCGGACGGCCCTTACGCTTTAAAACTTTTAAATCTTCAATCTTTCGATACCCGTTATCTTCTAAAGCTCAATGCTCATTTTATTCAACAAACCCTACGGGGTAATTTGCCAATTCAGCCCGTCTGGCGATAAGCCGACACTCAAAAATTACATCAATATTCCTGATGTCTATCCTGCCGGCAGGCTCGACACCGACAGTGAAGGTTTGCTGCTGCTGACCGACGACGGCATTCTGCAAGCCCGTATTGCCGACCCGCGCTATAACCTCACCAAAACATATTGGGCAGAAGTTGAAGGCGCGCCCACTGATGAAGCGCTTAAGCCGCTTCGGCAGGGCGTTAATCTGGGTGACTTTGTGACGCAGCGCGCGAGCGTCAGCTTGATAAAGGCGCCTGCTACCCTGTGGCCACGTAACCCGCCGGTACGCTTTCGCCAGGCGATACCGACGAACTGGCTTGAAATTTCCATCAATGAAGGCAAAAACCGGCAAATACGGCGCATGACTGCCCATATTGGTTTTCCGACATTGCGTTTAATCAGAGCCGCAATCGGTAAATGGCATTTAGCTGATATCGCGCCCGGCGAGTGGCGACAGGCCCACGCTGGCGAAGAAATATTGAGATTGAGGAAAACAAAAAAACTTTAGCCTGATGTGCTGAAGCAAGGCAAATGGGTGAAATCGGTGCAAATAGGAAATAAATGCGCAGCAAATGAGCGGCAAGGGAGCATTTTTGCACCGAAAGGTTCCCCAAATCCTGTCAACCGACTGTACTCACGCGCGTTATTTCCTTCGACAGGCCCTAATCTGTCTGAAATGATTTAACTGCCTCACTCACTCACTCTCATAGGAAATATTCATGAAATCGATCTCTACCATTGTTGCTGCTTTGTTCGCAGCTGCCGCATTGAACGCTGTTGCCCAAACTCCTGCCGCTGCACCTGCTAAAGCTACTCCTGCACCAGCCGCCGCTGCTGCACCAGCACCAGCACCTGCTGCTGCACCCGTTGCCGCTCCTGCTAAAGCAGCAGCCCCAGCAAAAGCCGAAGCTGCTCCAAAAATGACTAAAGAAGAAAAAGCTGCTGCTAAAAAAGCAAAAAAAGAAGCCGCAATGAAAGCAAAAGCTGATAAAGCCGCTGCCGCTAAAGCAAAAAAAGACGCACCAGCCAAGTAATTCTAGGCGTACTTAGCTTGAAAAAAAGCGGGGCTTAGGCCCCGCTTTTTATTTTTGCTCTACCGTTTCAAATATTATTCAGCATATGTCAAACAATCGCGTAGTGGTCGGCCTTTCGGGCGGCGTAGATTCTGCCGTCACCGCTTTATTGCTCAAGCAACAAGGCTATGAGGTTATTGGTCTTTTCATGAAAAATTGGGAAGATGATGACGATGATGAATATTGCTCAACCCGTCAGGATTTTATTGATGCCGCAGCAGCGGCAGATGTGATCGGCATAGATTTTGAAGCGGTTAATTTTGCGGCCGAATACAAGGATCGGGTATTTGCGGAATTTCTACGTGAGTACGCTGCGGGCCGCACCCCTAATCCGGATGTGCTGTGTAACGCGGAAATTAAGTTCAAAGCATTCCTGGATCATGCGGTCGCACTGGGTGCGCAAAAAATTGCCACTGGCCACTATGCACAGGTGCGTGAAACAGCCGGAAAATTTGAGCTGCTCAAAGGGCTCGATACGGGCAAAGATCAAAGCTACTTTTTACACCGCCTAAGTCAAGCGCAGCTAGCAAAAGCCATGTTTCCAGTCGGTCATTTGCATAAATCAGCAGTACGCGCGCTGGCAGCAAATGCTGGCTTACCCAACCACGCCAAGAAAGACTCAACCGGCATCTGTTTTATCGGTGAACGACCCTTCCGCGAGTTTCTGGAACGTTATTTACCGCGCACACCTGGCTTGATGGTAACGCCGGATGGCAAGCGCCTAGGACAGCACCAGGGCTTGATGTACTACACCATTGGCCAGCGCCAGGGTTTAGGGATCGGCGGCACTAAAGAAAGCGTAGGCACCCCATGGTTTGTGGCTGACAAGAGTATTGAACGCAATGAATTAATTATCGTACAGGGCCACGATAACAAACATCTACTTAACCACGCTTTGTGCGCGGCTGACGCTTCATGGATCGCAGGCCACATTCCATCGCTTGACAACACCACAAGCCCTAATCTTTTCAGTGCAAAAACCCGCTATCGGCAAGCAGATGCGGCCTGTTCCTTCATGGCGGAGAATGAGCAAACGTTTACGCTCAGTTTTGCTCATCCCCAATGGGCAGTTACGCCAGGACAATCAGCAG
>JAYWCO010000326.1:0-3073 GCA_043780475.1 Burkholderiales bacterium
AAGCTATTGCGGTGCACAGCTGTTTGAAGCGATTGGCTTATCCACGGCATTCGTCAGTAAGTATTTCACCGGGACTTCAACCAACATTGAAGGCATTGGTATTTTTGAAATTGCGGAAGAAGCTATTGGTACTCATCGCCAGGCGTTCAGCGATGATCCGGTTCTGCGCACCCAGCTGGATGCAGGTGGCGAATACGCTTATCGTACGCGCGGCGAAGAGCATATGTGGACGCCGGATGTGATTGCCAAATTGCAGCATTCCACCAAGACCAATTCATACGCCACCTATAAAGAATACGCCAAGCTCATCAACGACCAGACTCGGCGGCACATGACCCTGCGTGGTCTGTTCGAGTTAAAGCCTGCGGGCGCAGCCGTGCCGCTTGATGAAGTGGAATCCGCAAAGGAAATCGTCAAGCGTTTTGCGACCGGTGCGATGTCGCTGGGCTCCATTTCAACTGAAGCGCATGCCACCTTGGCGGTAGCCATGAATCGTATCGGCGGCAAATCCAATACGGGCGAGGGTGGTGAAGACCCCAAGCGCTACATACCGATTGAAAAAAACGGTGAATCGCTGAAGAGTAAATTAGGTGGCGACATCATCGCTGATTTTCCGCTGAAGGCAGGTGATTCATTGCGCTCGAAGATCAAGCAGGTGGCTTCGGCTCGCTTTGGGGTGACGGCAGAATATTTGAATTCGGCCGACCAGATTCAAATCAAAATGGCACAGGGTGCAAAGCCCGGTGAAGGCGGCCAATTGCCCGGCGGCAAAGTGTCGGAATATATCGGCAAGCTGCGCTTCGCCACACCCGGCGTGGAACTGATTTCACCGCCGCCGCATCACGATATTTACTCGATTGAAGATTTAGCCCAGCTTATTCATGACTTGAAAAACTGCAATTCGCGCGCCTCTATTTCGGTGAAGCTGGTGTCTGAAGTAGGTGTGGGTACGATTGCTGCCGGGGTGGCCAAAGCCAAGGCGGATCATGTCACCATTGCCGGCCATGACGGCGGCACCGGCGCGTCGCCGGTATCGAGTGTGAAACACACTGGCACGCCATGGGAGCTGGGGCTTGCCGAGACGCAGCAAACGCTGGTGCTGAACCGTTTGCGCGGACGTATTGCGGTGCAGGTTGATGGCCAAATCAAAACCGGGCGTGATGTGCTGATCGGGGCGCTCTTGGGAGCGGATGAATTTGGTTTTGCCACCGCGCCGCTGGTGGTGGAAGGCTGCATCATGATGCGTAAATGTCACCTCAACACCTGCCCGGTCGGGGTGGCCACACAAGATGTTGAGCTGCGTAAAAAATTCACCGGCCAGCCAGAGCATGTGGTCAATTATTTTTTCTTTGTTGCCGAGGAGGTGCGCGAGTTGATGGCGAGTATCGGTATCCGCAAATTTGATGAGCTGATTGGTCGCGCTGATTTGCTCGATACGCTGACCGGGGTTGAGCACTGGAAAGCGAAAGGGCTCGATTTTTCCCGAATTTTCCATCAACCCAACATGCCCGCAGAAGTCGCGCGCCATCATTGCGAATCGCAGGATCACGGCCTCGGTGCGGCGCTGGATAATCGCTTGATTGCGCTTGCCGCCGACGCGCTGGAACATCAAAGGCCGGTGGTCATGGATGAAACGATCCGCAACGTCAACCGCACGGTCGGCACCATGCTGTCGGGCGCAGTCGCGCAGCGTTATGGTCATGCCGGTTTGGCCGATGACACGATCCACATCAATTTGCGCGGCACGGCAGGTCAAAGCTTCGGTGCGTTCCTCGCGCGCGGGGTCACGCTCGAATTGACCGGCCAAGCCAACGATTACGTGGGCAAGGGCTTAAGTGGCGGGCGCATTATCGTCAAGCAGCACGCCGAGTTCAAAGGTAATCCGCTTGAAAATATTATTGTCGGCAATACCGTTATGTATGGCGCGATTGCAGGCGAAGCCTATTTTCGTGGCGTAGCGGGCGAGCGTTTTTGTGTGCGCAATTCCGGTGCCTCAGCTGTGGTAGAAGGCACCGGCGATCATGGCTGCGAATATATGACGGGTGGCACGGTGGTGGTGCTTGGTGAAACCGGCCGTAATTTCGCCGCCGGTATGTCGGGCGGTGTGGCTTATGTGCTGGATGAGGATGGTCTATTCGAGAAGCGCTGCAATCTGGCGATGGTGGTGTTGGCCGGCATTACGGGTGAGGTGAGTGATACCTCGCATCTGGGCCAATCGGATGTCGCGCTGCTTAAGTCGCTGGTTGAAAATCACGCGAAGTTAACGGGCAGCGAACGCGCCTTGGCGGTGCTGGCGAATTGGGCGATGTGGTCGAAAAAATTCATCAAGGTCATGCCGACTGAATATCGGCGTGCGCTGAGTGAAATCGCCACGTGGAAAAACGCCGCAGCAGACAGAGAAAAAACCGCAAAACGTGCTGCGGCATAGGCCTAGTTTCGCTACTTAAAATTATTAGTTGGAGCACACGCAACATGGGTAAACCTACCGGATTTATTGAATACCAACGCCTGAGCGAAGCGTCGATCCCGCCTGCCGAGCGTGTCAAAAATTTTAAGGAATTTTTGCTGCATTTAACCGACGACGAAGCCAAAGTTCAAGGTGCCCGCTGCATGGATTGCGGCATTCCGTTTTGCCAGTCAGGCTGCCCGGTGAACAATATTATTCCGGATTTTAATGATCTGGTATTTCGCCAAAATTGGCGCGAAGCGCTTGATACCTTGCACTCGACCAATAATTTTCCCGAGTTCACCGGCCGTGTCTGTCCGGCACCGTGCGAAGCGGCCTGTACGCTCAACATTAATAATGATGCGGTCGGTATTAAATCCATCGAGCACGCTATTATCGACAAGGGTTGGGAGATGGGCTGGGTCACGCCGCAGCCACCTAAACACAAGACCGGTAAGCGGGTGGCTGTGGTGGGCTCCGGCCCGGCTGGGCTGGCCGCGGCACAACAACTTGCGCGCGCGGGACACGATGTGATCGTGTTTGAAAAAAATGATCGGGTGGGTGGCTTGCTGCGCTATGGCATTCCTGATTTCAAAATGGAAAAAATCCATATTGATCGCCGCGTCG
>JAYWCO010000327.1:0-2981 GCA_043780475.1 Burkholderiales bacterium
TGCCGATATTGGAAGACCTTGCTGACGATCCCCATTTTACGGGTCGATTGTTAATTGGCGTGGTACCCAGCCTATTTTTCTCAGGCTTTGCTTTTCGCGGCAATGCGATACCGTACTACCACAAACAAAGTTTGTCGCAACGCAGCGGGCATTGGCTATCGCAGCATTTCGTGGAGCCTTACTTCGCGTTTTTCGATGGTGATTACGCGCTGAACACGGTGGTCAAACGCCAGCCCTGGCCTGCACGCCCCGGCGTGCCGCAACGCATGAGCGTGCGCAAGCTGGCCGTATCGGACGCTGATCGCAATACGCATATGTGGCAAAAGGTGGAAACAGATCCGGCGTATCAGGCACTGGCCCGCAGTATCTGGGCGCAGAATTTCACCGGGCCGCCGCCACCCAATATGAACACCCCGGAGAAATTGCAAAATTCAATTGATACCCAAATCAGCCGAGCCGCTGCGGCTATTGCAAAACTGCGTGCCCGCGGTGTTCGCCTGATGTTTATACGGCTTCCCAGTAGCGGGGATTTCTATGCGTTTGAAAATAAGGTTTTCCCGCGATCACAAACCTGGGATGTGCTGCTGCAACGCACTGGCTCAACCGGTATCTATTTTGAGGATTACGCAGCACTGCAAGGCTATGATCTGCCGGAATGGTCGCATCTATCGGCCAGCGAAGCGCAGCGATTCACCGCCGCGCTGGCGCCGCTGGTTGAGCAGGAATTTAATCGTCAGGAACAGCTGGCTGCGCGTCCTTAGCTAAACTACCAAAGCAGCAATCAAGCCAAGCCACTGCGACCCAGCCCTGATAGCATGACGCATGATCCGCAAAATAAAAAACAGCACCGCAATTGATGCCAGTGATGCCGCCTATTTAAGCGGCACCAGTCAATTATTGATCGATGCGGTCGAGGGTGTGACCGACATTGTGGAAGATTTGCATTGCCATATTGCCGGCGTAGCGCCGATGGTGGGCAAATCTTCGCCGGGCCGCACCCGCGGTATCACGGGCTTGGTTTATCGCAGTGTTCGCGGTGTCACCCGCGCAGTAGGATTAGGGCTCGATGCGGGGTTTGCACAACTGACACCATTGCTGAGCAAGCAAGCATCCTCGTTGCGCCGCGAAGCCGTGCTGGCAGCACTCAACGGGGTATTCGGGGATTATCTTATTGCTCACCAGAATCCGCTGGCGATCACCATGCAACTGCGCCGACACGGCCGGTCTTTGGTGCTGGATAAACCAACGTTGGCGACTGACTTCCCTGCATTCAACGGCAAGCTGCTGGTGCTGGTGCATGGCTTGTGCATGAATGATTTGCAATGGAATCGCGAGCGGCCAGATCACAGTGCGTCGCATGATCACGGCGCATCGCTGGCGCGGGATTTAGGCTATACGCCGATCTATTTGCACTACAACAGCGGTCGCCATATCGCCACCAACGGCGCAGCATTCGCTGTCATGCTGGAACAACTTTTAGAGGCGTGGCCAGTCGCGGTAAGCGAGCTTACGATCATCGGCCACAGCATGGGCGGACTGGTGGCGCGCAGCGCATGCCTCCACGCAAGCGAGGCAAATCACACCTGGCCGCAACGCTTAAAAAAAATCATCTTCCTCGGCACCCCGCATCACGGCGCGCCGCTTGAACGGGCCGGCAACTGGGTGGATATGCTGCTCGATATCAGCCCCTATACGGCACCGTTTGCACGCTTGGGCAAGGTGCGCAGTGCAGGCATCAAAGACCTTCGTTATGGCCGGATCATGAATGAAGAATTGCCTGGTCGTAAACCTTTGCAGCTCACCAGGAATATCAATCAGCGCGTGAAATATTATGCAATCGCAGCCACCAAACAAAAACAGGCCAGCGGTGACGGCACACGTTTGCGTAGCGATGGCCTGGTGCCGGTAAGGAGTGCGCTGGGGTTGGGCCAGCTTAAAAACAACACCTTGCCACACATGATTTCCATTCCAGTTTCGCGCCAGCGCATCTGCTACGGTCTGGATCACTTCGACCTGCTCAGCAGCAGCGAGGTGTACGATCAAATTTATCGCTGGCTGGCTAAATAAAGCGACCGAAAATCTCCCTCAATCCCGCTTTTAAAAAAGGAAGTATCTGCTGTGATCGCCGCCTACTACGGACTCAAAAATTTAAGAAAATTCTAGCAACGGTAAGAATTTCAGCCATAAATGCTCTGAAATACCCGTGGATATTAGGGTTTGTATTTTTATGCAGCGTAATCACCGGCTTGATTCGCGCTTTGGTGCAGCCACTGTTGCATCGCCGAGACAGCTGCATCGTACGACCATGCTCTGCCTACCGCTTCGGCATCGGCGTACCCGGTGGCGCCAAGTGCTGCATGCGCGCGCGCTACCAGCGGCGCTAAAAATGCGGTGTCGGCCACATCACGACGCCTCCCCATTTGCACGGTGTGAATGTCAGCGGCGCCATCGAAACGTGCCGCGCGTGGCCAATCTTCTAAATGCGCGGCGAGGCCTGCGCATACTTCCATCACCACCAGGCGCCCGCGTTTGGAACCTAGCTCGTCAGAAATCGCTAATGATTCGATCAGCAACTCCCGCGCACGCGGCTCGTCGCCGGTGGCAACGGCGACCATCGATAAATTGTTCAACACGATCATGGTGCGCAGCCGGTCGCCCAGCACCCGCGCGTGTTTAAGGCTTTCCTCATACAGCTGGGCAGCGGCATCAAGATTACCTTCAAGGCGTTCTTGCTCGGCCAGTGCAGTGGTTGCCTGGCTGACCAGCGCCGCACTATTTGGCACCGTGCGGGCGAGCACCAGTGCTTCCTCCAGACAGGCGCGGGCAGCGGTGTGATCATGCAAGCTCAAGCGCACAAAGCCTAGCTTTGATACTGCGTTCACCAGTAATTCTGTATAACCGCCGGCCCGCGCCACGGCCACGCCTTCCTGCAATAACCGATCCGCTTCGCCATCCGGATTACGGTAAGCGCAGAGCGAGCC
>JAYWCO010000328.1:0-6673 GCA_043780475.1 Burkholderiales bacterium
GGCGCTGGGCGCCGTAAAACTATCTGCTGAGGTGGCCGCCAGCGCAAGCTGCAGCGTAAAGTTAGAGGTCGTGGCTGGCACCAGATTGAGCATTGGCACGGCTTGCGCGGTATTGCTATTGCTGCTGTGCGCCCAACGCAGTTTAATTTCCTTACCGCCACCGCCCTGAAAATATTCCAGGCGAATCGGATAACGTTGACCTGCCACCATTTGTACGGGCGTACCGGTATCAACGGTGGCGCCGTGTCCTGTCCAGTTATTGATGATTTGCTGGTTATTAATCCACAGACGTACTCCGTCATCACTCGAAGTCGAAAACGTGACCCCGCCGGTAACCGGTGCGATCACTTCACCTGACCAGCGCACCGAGAAATTACTCGCTCCAATTCCTGGTGCAGGAATAGTCGCATCAAGCCATGCAAAATCAACATTACCGTCAACCCGCACCACGGTTGAGGGCGCAATCAGATCCACATTGTTGAAATACTCCGCCAACAGGCCCGTGCCGTTACCAGTTACCGGCGGCGTAACGGCGCCGACGACCACTATATTCACCGCTGCGCTAGTGGTTGCAGCATCCGCGTTATCAGTTGCTTTCGCGGTAATGCTATACGCACCAGCGGCGGCGTTGGCCCATACAAACGTGAAAGGTGTTTGGGTATCCTCACCGAGCTTGGCGCCGTTGGCAAAAAATTCCACCTTGCTCACCGTGCCGTTCGCGTCGGCGGCAGTGGCAGTGGCAGTGGCAGAAATATTGATGGCGGTTCCCACATTCACACTGGCGTTATTGGCGGGCGCGGTGAGATTCACGGTGGGCGGCGGATTGCTGGGCGGTGGTGGTGGCGCGACAACAGCATTCACCTTGACGCTGATCGCCGCGCTGGTTGCGGCAAGGCCTAAATTATCAGTCGCTTTGGCGGCAATGTTATAAGTGCCCGCTGCCGCATTAGCCCAAGAATATGTATAGGGCGCTTGTGCAGCTTCGCCAAGCTTGTTGCCGTTGGCAAAGAACTCAACCTTGGCCACCGTACCGTCACTGTCTGCTGCACTGGCGGCAATATTGATGACCGTCCCAACGGTGACGCTGGCATTATTGACAGGCGCGGTGATGCTGATGGTGGGCGCCTGATTGCTCGCTGGCGGCGGCACACTGTTGCTGGCCGTAATCATCACGGGCGTCGTACTACTCTTGGCACTGGTATCGTCAGTGGCGGTAACCATGATGGTATGCACGCCCACCGATGGTTGCCACGCAAAGCGATAAGGCGGCAGATTTTGCTCACCCAGTTTTTGACCATCTGCGAAAAACTCCACTCGCGCAATCACGCCATCACTATCGCTGGCATCAGCACTGATAATCATATTGCTGGTGGTCGACACCGTGATTCCATTAGCGGGCGACTGCAAATTGATCACCGGCGGCAGGTTGGCCGGCGCTGCTGCGGCTCTCGGTCTGACCGAGATACTGACGGTGTTAGTCGTAATACGCTCGCCATTGGTAGTGGTACCAATAGCCGAGAAATCATAAATGCCCTGCGCAATATTGCCGGCATTCCACGTGAAAGGGGTGGCAATACTAGCGGTCTCGCCCAGCTTGGTATTACCGGGCAGGTTAATCGCATAGTATTCAACCTTGGTCCATATCATGCTGCTTTGCGCAGACTTGACTGACAGCGTAATCGTGGCCGGTGGTGCAGTACCGAGCGCTGCTGAACTGTCGAGCTGCAAGCGAGGTAGTGTCGCATTGGCAGGATTAAAAGTAGCGGGCAATACATATCCCACCACACCGTTGTAGTCCCAACCTTGGGCAGGAAGTTTGGTGCGGTCAGTTGGATCGGTACTCCAATAGTGACGGCGTTTGCCGGGATGCCAGAATCGCTCAAGTGCTATCACCGAGGGCGTAGGCCGCGTTAAAACATAAGCGCGAATGCCCTCACCTTTCCAGCCCTGGCTAACCAAAAAATCATAAGCCCATTTTTGCGTGGCATAAAAATGGGTGCCGATAATTTCGCTGTAAAGCCGGTACAGCGGCATGGTCGGCACGCCATCTACCTGGCCTGGTTCGCTGAGCGCTGTGTAAGCCACGCCCTGCCCCTGCCAGCCCACACTGATCAGAAAATCATAGCTGTCTTTGGAGGTTACAACGACATGTGAATCGAGAATCGGGCTGTAGAGGTTCCACATCGAGGTGGTGGCACCTTGCAACGCCGTTTGTGCGGTGGCAGGCTGGGCCGATACGGGTGATGTGATCATCAATGCCGCGCAAAATAAACCAAACGCAAATAAAATCTGCATTAAGCGTTTTGCGTAAAACAGTCGGGTTGTGCCTGATCGTTTCATTATCATTCCCTTTTTGGATATTCAAAACCCGATTGGCAATCCTGCATAGGGTTCTTGTTGTTTTGTTGCACCAAAACACGCCGCCATAAAGCTAGTACACAAAACAAGTACACAAAGCTAATACACAAGCTAACGCACGATTTAATATTGAGTTTGTCCTGGTTTTGTCAAGAATCTGCCATTGTCTCTAGGCGGCGACAGGTGTGCCGAAATCAGTCACCGCTCAGCCTCAAAGTTTAGTTAAATCAAACTATTCGAGATGCTGGATGACTGTTTGCAAGCGCCGTGCCAAGTACCTCAGGCAGGTCTCAATGTAGGCTTCTAAAGAAGGAAAAGCAGATGCGCCGGGAGGCGGAATCTGCCAGCCTGACAGATCAGTGCTGCTTAATAATTAAGCACACCGCTTCAGCGGCAATACCTTCGCCGCGCCCGGCAAAACCAAGCTTTTCGGTGGTCGTGGCTTTGATATTGACCTGATTTTTTTGCAGACTCAGATCCGCCGCAATATTATCGACCATGGCAGGTATATGTGCTGCCATGCGCGGTGCTTGGGCAATAATGGTTGCATCGATATTGCCCACCTCATAGCCCTGCGTTTGTATCAACGCGCCGACATGCTTCAGTAATTCGCGGCTGTTGATACCTTTGAATTTTGCATCGCTGTCCGGAAAATGTTTGCCGATGTCACCCAGCGCCGCGGCACCAAGCAGCGCATCGCAGATCGCGTGCAGCAGCACATCTGCATCCGAGTGGCCCAGCAGCCCGCGCTCATACGCAATCTCGACACCGCCAATGATGCATTTTCGGCCCAGCACCAACTGGTGTACATCAAAGCCGTGACCGATTCTGAAAGGTGCGCTCATATGTAGTTTCCTTTATTTTGGTTGGACGCTCAGCAGCAGCCCGGCCAATTGCAAGTCTGGCGCGTAGGTAACTTTAAGATTGGCACTGTCGCCCATTACCAACTTGGGTTGATGGCCGGTAGATTCGATCGCTTGCGCCTCATCAGTGGCTTCCACAAAATCGCGCAACGCGATTTTAAGCAAACCAAAGCGAAACATTTGTGGTGTCTGTGCGCGCCAAATACCATCACGCGGAATAGTTTTGGCTACCCGCAAATCACCATCATCCAATTTGATGGTATCCGCTAGTGGCAGTGCCAACAAACCGCCGACCAGATCGCTTTCCATCTCATCGATAAACTGCTCCACCAACTCAGTGCGAATGCACGGCCGCGCCGCATCATGCACCATGACCCAATCATCGTTGGTCATTTCAGATTCGATATGAGCGAGCCCATTGGCCACGCTTTCACCACGCGATTTTCCGCCAATATAGGCTACTGAAATACGTGCGCCCAGACTATCAAAAATGACTGAAGAAGCCCGCCAGTGTTGGTCTTCAGGCGATAGCACCACCACAATTTTATCAATCCGCTTAACCGCCGCGAGCGCTTTCAGCGCATGAAAAATCAGCGGCACACCGTTGATATCCAGATACTGCTTGGGCAACGCATCGCCCAAACGGGTACCGATACCGGCCGCCGGTACTAACGCAATGAGTTTTGATTTCATGGATATATTATTTTTGAATTCGATGCTCATTATAGTTTGATCGCCGACGGCTAAAAATTATCATTGAACACCCGTGATAACCTTATGCGCATCTTCGGAAGTATTCCTGAAAACTTTTTTGGAGCTGTTATGAGTACTTTCTTCCGTGCGGTGAGTTGTACGCAATGGGGCACACCCGATCAACTCCGTGTTGCCGAGATCGCGGTACGAGAACCAACAGCAGGTGAGGTGCGGATTCGGGTGCTGGCTGCTGGGGTTAATTTTCCGGATGCGTTGATTGTTCAGGGTAAATATCAATTACAACCGCCCTTCCCGTTCACGCCGGGTGCCGAAGTGGCCGGCGAAATTATTTCAATCGGCGAAGGGGTTAAGCATCTTAAAGCGGGAGACCGGGTGGTGGCGTTTTGCGGCATTGGTGGATTCGCTGAAGAAGTCATGGCCCCTGCTGCAGTCACCATGCCGATGCCGCCGAATCTGGACGCAAAGGTTGCGGCTATTTTTACCTTGGCATACGGTACCTCATGGCATGCTGTTCGCGATCGTGCCGCACTGAAAGCTGGTGAAACCATGTTGGTATTAGGCGCAGCTGGCGGTGTGGGCTTAGCCGCGGTGGAGATCGGCAAAGCACTCGGCGCGCGCGTCATTGCTGCCGCCTCAACGGATACCAAGCTTAATATTTGCAAACAGCATGGTGCCGATGCGCTCATCAATTATGAAACGCAAGATTTACGCGAGGCCCTGAATCGCATTACCGAAGGACGCGGCCCCGATGTTATTTTTGATCCGGTCGGTGGGCAATTTGCAGAGCCTGCGTTTCGCTCCATCGCCTGGCGCGGGCGTTACTTGGTTGTTGGTTTTGCGGCAGGTCCGATCCCGGCATTGCCGTGGAATCTACCGCTACTGAAAGGGGCATCCATCATGGGCGTGTTCTGGGGAGAATTTGCGAAACGCGAACCCAAAGCCAACCAGGACGGGATCATGGAAATGATGGGCTGGATGGCAGCAGGCAAAATTCGTCCGCTTATTTCGCGCATGTATTCACTTGATGAAACACCGCAAGCACTGAATGATTTACTCGCACGCCGCGCAACCGGCAAGCTGGTGATTGTCCCTTAGCGGGGATGTTGGTTATTCATACAGCGCTCAATTCATACGCATGCGTCGCAAAATTATTATCGGTAGTTTGCTCACTGCGGCATTGGCGGCGGGCTTTGTTTCGCTTGGTTTCGGGGTACGAGAAGCCACCTACGCGCCACTTTGGCTGCGCGCGCCGTTACAGGCACCGCGTCAAACTGGCGAGATTATTTTTCTCACCCTGCGGGGCCCGACCACCACCCAAAGTATTCCCGTCGCCGGTAAAGCGCCCGATGAAATTCAGACCGGCTTTGAGCATGATCTCGCCATGTTGTTTGCCCGCGAGCTGGGCGCAGTCCCAAAATTTATGGTGTACCCAAGCTATCCCGCCTTACTGGCCGCGCTTAAAGATAATCGCGGCCATGTTGCAGTGGCGGGCCTAATTCCCACGCCTGAATTACGCCAGCAGTTTTCATTTGGCCCCAGCTATAAATTGCTACAGCATCAGTTGATTTATCGCGTAGCTGAGTCCAAACCAAAAGCGCTTAAAGAACTGGCAGGTAAACAGGTAGCGGTGATTGCAGAAACCCCAGCGCATGATTTATTGCGTAGCTTGACCGGTGATGTGCCCAGCATCATCATGGATGTGCTTCCCGCCGAGACCACGCTCGATGAATTATTGGCGCATATAGAATCCGGTAAAAGTGATTTTTCATTGGTGGACAGCTTTGCGTTTCAGGTCGCCAAACTGGTTCATCCTGAATTAGCCAGCGCGTTTAATGTGGGGCGCGAATCAAAGGTGGCGTGGGCATTCTCGCCGCAAACCGATTTCGACACACAGCAAACCTCCGCAGTATTCTTTGATAAAGTTCGTAGCAATGGCACGCTCAGCCGATTGATTGACCGTTACTACGGTCACACCAATCGTATTCAAGCGGTGGACTCCGAAGCGATTCTGGAAATGATGCAAAGCGTGTTGCCAAAGCTGCGCGCCTATTTTCATGAAGCGCAGCAATTAAGCGGTATCGATTGGCGCGTGCTCGCCGCGATTGGCTATCAGGAATCGCATTGGGACCCGCTGGCAACTTCACCCACTGGCGTGCGCGGCCTGATGATGCTGACCGAAGATACCGCCGACCGGATGGGCGTCAAAAATCGGCTGGATGCACGCGAATCCATTCTCGGCGGCGCTCGCTACTTGGCGCTGCTGCGTGATACCGTGCCCGTCCGTATTCAGGAGCCTGATCGCACCTGGCTGGCGTTGGCCGCTTACAACCAGGGCTACGGCCATTTGGAAGATGCCCGTATTCTCACCAAGCGTCTAAATCTAAATGCCGATGTATGGCTTGATGTGAAAAAAGCGTATTTAAAACTACGCGAGCCTGAGCACTATGAAAGCCTGAAACATGGCACAGCACGCGGCGATGAAGCCGTGCAGTTTGTCGAAAATATTCGTAACTACAGCGATATACTGACCAAGCTGGAAAAGCCGCTGGAGCTGGAGAATCGTTTTGATTTGATGCTAAACGATACTGAGGTCACCAAGCCTGAAGCGGCTAAACCAAAACAGCCCGGCCTGAAATTACCCAAGCCCTTACCGCTGCCGCCCCCTGTGAATCTGCTTTCACCAACGCTACCCCCTGCCACATCGCCACCAGCAGCGCCCGCGAAGTTACAATGAGCTG
>JAYWCO010000329.1:0-7190 GCA_043780475.1 Burkholderiales bacterium
GCTTGTTCATGGCGGACGAGGATATGCTTAAACGCGTCCTGCTTATAAATTTCATCGTAAATAGCCAGGACGGCACCGCCGGGATAGCCGAACACAAATTCGATGTCCTCAGCTTTTAAAGCGCGGCAAAGGATTTCTGCACCGCTCAGTGTTTCACCGACGGCTATGGCATGGGTTTGGGGTAATTCGGAGAGTTTCATAATGGATTCGCCAAGAGCGGAGAAGGGAAAATATTAGGGGCCAAGTTAAAAATAAAACGTGATTCATTAGCACCGTCATCGTGCACTGATCTCATCGCCGCCCGTGGGTTGGGTTGCTTGGATTGATTGTGTTGGCTACGTGCGGCGAAGGCGGCACCGTTGTGCGGCAGCCGAAAGTCCCCAGCCCTTACCTTGAACACGTTTAAATACTTGCAAGCGATAAATTCACGCAACTTAATGATTTGCGGGGGTCTCCCGGTGAATTGTGCAGTGCACTATTTCATACCTTACCGATTGAATGCGCTTGGGTCAAGCACAACGATATGCCGATCCCGTATCCTTACCCTGAAAAAACTTGTTAGACTCTTGTTTGAGTGTCTCCAATTTAAAAAATTTGATGCTTTTAAAGCTTTTGATATTGTTCTCTAGTCAAGCAGTCTTCTTAAGCGAACGCACCCTGACTTAATCATTGGCTTCAAACAATCCCACCCACTATTACCAAACGATTTTTTGATTTGCGAGGAATGTCCTGGCTACTGCAAAAGAAATGTCGGATTTTTTAGCGTCCGTTGAACGAAGAGCATTTAAACAAGCTGTTTTCGCGGTGAAACAGGATGAATCTGCGCTGGATATCGTTCAAGACGCGATGATGAAGCTCGCCGATAAATATGCGACCAAACCAGCTGAAGAACTGCCCATGCTGTTCCAGCGCATTTTGCAGAACACCATTCGTGACTGGTATCGACGCACTAAAGTACGCAATACGTGGACCACGCTTTTTTCTTCCTTCGGCGGCAATAATGAAGATGGCGAAGAGCGCGATTTTCTGGAAACGCTGGAGGCCGAAAATACGTCGAGTGTCCCGGTTACCCCGATTGACCAGCTTGAGCAGTCGCAGACCCTGAAAATTATCGAAGGCGCGGTTGAACGCCTGCCGGCTCGTCAACGCGAAGCGTTTATGTTGCGTTACTGGGAGGAATTGGATGTTGCTGAAACTGCAAGCGCAATGGGCTGCTCTGAAGGTAGCGTCAAAACTCACTGTTCGCGGGCAGTTCACGCATTGTCAATATTATTAAAGTCAAAAGGTATTACGCTCGACACGTTAGCGCGTTAATCATAACCGATGCCCCGTAATAGCCAACACAAACCGCTCGAAAATCCCAGGCTAAGATCATGAATGAAAAAGATATCGCACAAAAAGTAACTCGCACCCTTGACTGGGGGTTGTCACGTATCGAAGACGATAAAATCGTTAAACTCCGGGCCGCGCGCCAAAAAGCCATGGCGCAATATAAAGCGCCTATAAACGTTCTCGGCCTAGTAACGGTCTCCGGTCAAACCTTGGATGTATCGAGCTGGATTCGGAAACCTTTGTTTTGGCTGCCCGTTATAGCCATTGCGGCAGCAGCGGTTACCTACAACGCGATGGACGATGATGTTATTGATGAAACCAGCACACTGGATGCTCAGCTGTTAACCGGCGAATTACCGATCAATGCGTTTTTGGACAAGGATTTCCAATCGTGGGTGAAAGATTCATCGCATTGATGATGCGTAAATGTGCCGTTTTGATGATCGAATTTATCGCCGGTATTCTGGTGGTTCTGGTGCCTATGTTGGCAACTGCGCAAGCTCAGCCAGCTACGCAATCCCAATCAAAATCGCCGTTGTCGCTTCAGGCCAGTAGCCCTGCTAAGCCATTAGCGCCGGTTCCCTGGAGAAAGATTCCGGAACCTGAACGCAAGGTGTTGGCGCCGCTGGAAAAAGACTGGTCACAACTACCCGCCTATCAGCAGCGAAAACTCATCGGCACAGCCAAGTCTTATCCCAAACAGGTACCTATACAACAGGAACGCTTTCAAGAACGCATTAAGGAATGGGCATCACTCACCCCCGAACAGCGCCGCGCCGCTCGTGATAAATATAAAAATCTCTCCAATCTGCCGCCGAAGAAACAGTATGAATTGCGCGAACGCTGGAATGAGAAATCCGAAAAAGCGCAGCAATCTCTCTCTGCCACACCTGCATCGCCCGACGCAGGCACTACCGTTAAATAGGCAGTGAATTCCCGCAAACAGCCCTCTCCAGCGGTAGCCGACGTATTGCCAAGCCCGATGCCAAGCGCGGTACCAAGTACTTGGCGGCGTATCGCCGCGATTCCCTATGAGGGTCTACTCATATTGGCGTTGCTGCTGATTGCCTCGTTTCCGATTGCGGGCATGAAGGGCTACACCTTGGCTGGCGTACCGCACTCGTTTTATCAAATGTATTTGTTGGTGGTGACATCAGCCTATTTCATTTGGCTGTGGCATCACGGTGGGCAAACCCTGCCGATGAAAACATGGCGTTTCAAGGTTGTTGATCAGTCAGGCAAGTCACCCACGGTAGCGCGAGCGGTGCGACGTTTTCTGTGTGCGCTTATTTTTTTCGGCCCGGCGGTGGCGGGCATGGTACTACTGTTTTTTCCGGATCGCGTTAGGCTAGTCGTGACGATGTGGACTTTTTTACCGCTTATTGCCACAGTGTGGTGGGCGAATTTTGATCCTGACCGGCAATTTTTACATGACCGCCTTGCTGGCACCCGGCTTGTAAACGTATAAACATAGAAGACGCTTCGAGCGCGGCGTTTTCCAGTCTCTGAAGAAGCTTATTGGAACAGTAGCAAGCATCCGTAAATGTCGGCTAAACAAAACGCCGCATGCGCATACCGTGCTCTTTCCAGAAAATAAGCAGCGTGGCCAATATAAAAAATGCCGCGAGTGGGGTTGCGGCCGACAGTAATGGCGGCCAGTCATTTAAGGTGGTTAATAACGACGCCATTTGATTAAAAATATACGACGCGAGACCTACCATAATGCCCAGCATCAAACGAGCGCCAACCCCGCCGCTGCGATTTGACTGGATCGCGAACGGAATCGCCAGCAACATCATGATCACCACGGCAGCAGGCTGCAGAACCTTGGTCCAATAGGCCAATTCATAACGGACGCTGCTTTGCTTATTGTCGCGCAGGTGCTCAATATAAGCTGACAAATTATTGATCGACATCTCATCGGGCTTGACCCGCAGCACCGACAGCAAATCCGGCGTCATTGCCGAATTCCAGTTTGCAACGGGCAGGTTTTCGATCCGCACCCGCGCGCCCTCAAAGCTGGTTTTCTCAACTTCTTTTAATGCCCAACGATTGTTCGATTCATATTTCGCACTTTTTACAATGCTGATTGAGGTCAGCCGATAGGCGCGATCAAATTCATATATGCGCATATTGAGGAGCTCGGTGTCGGGTGTAACCGTTTGAATATTGACGAACGAGAGATCATCTTTTACCCAAAAGCCTGAGCGGAATTCTCTTGCCACCACCGCGCTGGTTGCGGATAAGCGCAAGCGCTTGGCGGCCTCTTCCGCAGCGGGCGCAACAAATTCGCCAAACACAAAGGTTAGCGTCGAAAATACCAGGCCGATAATGCTCGCAAAAATAGCCAACTTCGTCAGCGACAAGCCCGATGCGCGCATCACTGTCAGCTCGGACTGTGCGGATAAACGTGACACCGCCAGCAGCGTACCCAATAGCGCTGCAATCGGGAATATGACCACCACATGCATAGGCTGCGCCAAGGTGACGTAGATGAGCAACGTAGTCAGGTTATAACCACCTTTACCCAAGTCACCCAGCTCGCGAATTAAATCAAATAATGCAAATAGCGCCAACAGCGCGATTAACAGTAGCGCGGTGGCGATGAAAATTTCTTTGGCCAAATATCGGAAGAAGGTTGTCATATTGCGCTAAGTTTAACCGTTAATGTGCCGCCTTGATGATGTTGCACAGTGATGCGCAGAGCTTGGCAAGCCGCCCATAAAAAACGCCGGGCAAGCCCGGCGTTTTTTATGTTTTGCAACTGATGACTGATATCAGATCGGGTTTCTATTACTCATCCCGAATCATCGCCATGTCCTTGGTTTCAGGCAGGAACAATGCACCAATCACCAGCGTCATTGAGGCAACGACTATTGGATACCATAACCCCTGGTAAATATTGCCATAGGAAATGGACAGGAAGGTCGCCGTAACCGGCAGAAAGCCACCAAACCAGCCATTGCCAATATGGTACGGCAAAGACATCGAGGTATAGCGAATTTTAGTCGGGAACAGCTCAACCAACATCGCGGCAATCGGGCCATAAACCATCGTCACGTAAGTCATCAAAATAAAGATGATCAACACGATTTTAGGCTTATTCATTTCGGCTGGATTGGCCGCAGTCGGATAACCCGCCGCTTTCAATGCCGCCTTGATTGCGGCTTGATCGGTACCTTTAATGATGACGTCTTTTATTTTTACCGCAATAGGCGCGTCAGCCAATGGTGGTTCATACGTAAAGCTGATACCCGCGCCACTCAAGAGTTTCTTGATAATGACGCAATCTTTTTTGTTGTCTATGTGCTGCGCCACCAGCGCGGCGCCGAAACTCAATTCGCATTGATTTTCGGTATTGCTGGCCATCACCACCACAGGCGATTCCCTGGTCGCTTTAACCAATGCCGGATTAGCGGCGTCGGCGAGCATATTGAACAACGGAAAATAAGTTACCGCACCCAATAAACAACCGGCCAAAATAATCCATTTGCGACCAATTTTGTCGGACAGCCAACCGAAGAATAAAAATAATGGCACCGACAGCAGCAGCCCGATGGCCAACAGAATATAAGTCGTTTGGAAATCAACCTTCAGGGTTGTTTGCAGAAAATACAATACCCAAAATTGACCGGTATACCAAACTACGCCTTGACCAGCCGTAGCACCCAGCAAGGCGAGCAGCACGAATTTATTGTTGGGATAGCGTAAAAAACTATCGGTCAGCGGCGATTTCGATCCTTTACCTTCAGCCTTCATGCGCTGAAACAAGGGCGACTCGTTCAGTTTCAAACGAATATAAATCGAGAATGCGAGCAGCAAAATAGATAACCAGAACGGGATTCTCCAGCCCCAGTCCTTGAACTCAGCTTCAGGCAGCGTCACGCGGCAGATATAGATCACCAGCAGCGCCAGGAACAAGCCCAAGGTTGCTGTGGTCTGAATCCATGCCGTCGACTGACCGCGCTTGCCGTGTGGCGCATGCTCAGCCACATAGGTTGCTGCACCACCGTATTCACCGCCAAGCGCCAAGCCCTGCAACAAACGCAATAGTAATAAAATAATCCATGCTGCATCGCCGATGGTGGCATAGGTAGGTAAAAAACCCAGCGCCGCAGTTGATCCACCCATCAGCACAATGGTCACCAGGAAGGTATATTTACGGCCGATCAAATCACCCAATCGACCAAACACCAATGCACCAAATGGCCGCACCAGAAAGCCAGCCGCCAGAATCGCCAATGAACCGATCAGAGCAACACTCTCATTGCCAACCGGAAAAAACTTGGCCGAAAAAAAAACTGCCAGGACGGCAAACAAGTAAAAGTCATACCACTCAAATACAGTGCCCAGCGACGAGGCAAATATAACTTTGCGCTCTTCCTGGGGGGTAACTTCGGGCAAACCTTGCGCTGCTGAAGCCATACAACCTCCTTAGGATTATGATTTTCGAATGCGGGTTATTTTTGCTTTTCCTGCATAAAGTGTACTGCAATTTCCTGATTTCTCGCTACCTTAATGCCCTCTCACTCTCCTTCAAAACATGGTGCGGCGCACCATTAAAGTATTGTCCTGATATTGCCTTGGCCTTGGCCTTGGTCTTGGTCTCTGTATTGCAGTTGCCTGACTTTGCTACATGCTCTGTTTAAGCTGCTCAAGAATGGCGGGGTTTTCGAGCGTTGAAATATCCTGGGCAATTTCCTCGTTGCGGGCGATAGAGCGTAACAAGCGTCGCATAATTTTGCCCGAACGTGTCTTGGGCAGGTTATCGCCAAATCGAATATCTTTAGGTTTCGCAATCGGGCCGATTTGTTTACCGACCCAATCGCGTAATTCTTTGGCGATTGCTTTAGCCTCATCGCCCATTGGACGTGGCCCTTTAAGTACCACAAAGGCAACAATCGCTTCGCCAGTCAAATCATCGGGGCGTCCCACTACCGCTGCTTCCGCTACCAGCTTTGAATTCGATACTAAAGCGGATTCAATTTCCATCGTACCGAGTCGATGGCCAGACACATTCAACACATCATCAATGCGGCCCATGATGGTAAAATAGCCATCGGTTTTGTCACGCACTGCACCATCGCCGGCAAGATAAAGTTTGCCGCCAAGCTCTTCCGGGAAATAGGTTTTTTTGAAGCGCTCCGGATCGCCCCAAATAGTGCGCACCATGGACGGCCACGGACGCTTCACTACCAATATGCCGCCATTACCGTTCTCCACATCGTGGCCAGTCTCGTCCACAATCGCCGCCATGATGCCCGGCAACGGCAGCGTGCATGAGCCCGGTTTTAACGACGTGACGCCGGGTAATGGCGTGATCATGTGCCCCCCCGTTTCGGTTTGCCAGAAAGTATCCACAATCGGGCAACGGCTACCGCCAATATTTTCGTAATACCACATCCACGCTTCCGGATTGATCGGCTCACCGACCGAGCCGAGAATGCGCAGCGATTTGAGATCATAGTTTCGGGGGTGCGTTTTTGGATCGACTTCCGATGCCTTGACCAACGAGCGAATCGCGGTCGGCGCTGTATAGAAAACAGTGACCTTGTGTTTCTGGATCATGTCCCAGAAACGCCCCGCATTCGGATAAGTCGGTATACCCTCGAACACCACTTCGGTCGCGCCAACTGCCAACGGACCGTAGGTGATGTATGAGTGTCCAGTGACCCAGCCAATATCAGCTGTACACCAGAAAAGATCATCCGGCTTGATGTCAAACGTCCACTTCATGGTGAGCGCAGCCCACAACAGATAGCCTCCCGTCGAATGCTGAATGCCCTTGGGTTTGCCGGTCGAGCCGGAGGTATACAAGACAAACAGCGGATGTTCCGCGCTCACCCACTCGGGTTCAC
>JAYWCO010000330.1:0-8445 GCA_043780475.1 Burkholderiales bacterium
CTTGCGCGAGGCGCCGCGTGTAGTCGCGATGCGCCAGTCGTTGTCGGCATACGCTGACGGCAAAAATCACGAGCGGTGGACAGGTAGCAGGTAGGCAGGGTTGCTGGTTACACATTCCGCTGCCCTACTTTTAAATCAGCAGTTGCAAACGCCGGGGAATTAAAGGATCTCGTGCGTTCATTACAGCTCAATATGAAAGCGACCACCGATTATCTTTACCGGCCCATGTCGGTCAGCGTTATAGCCAGGATTAGCGATCTGCTGATAGTTCAAGGTAAAGTTGACGCCTTTAACCACACGAAAATTGTAATAGGCCTCGACGAGTTTTTCTCGCGCATAATTTTTAAGTTGGCCATCGCCGAGGAATCCGCCCACCCCGCCGGCGGCAAGGTAATCGCGGTGATTATGATTCAAGCCATTCGATACAAACGCGATACCAACGACATCTTCCGGCCGTGACCAGCGCGTTCCTCTGCTAACTAGCCCGGCTGAAATGGTATCGTCGATTTCAGCAAACGCAAACTCTTCGACCTGGTTATCGCTAAAGCTTCCGCGCGCGAAGATGCCCATATCCTGCGTCATTTTCTGCTCAACGCTCAGGCCAAAACCCATCTTGGCCGCGCTTTTGCGTACTGTGCTCAAGTCTGGCGCGCTACCGGTGCCGATAGCCGCGTTAATGGCGTCACGATAGTTTCCGGCGTTCATATAGTTTCTATAAACCAACACTCGAACTGCGCCCGGACGCTCGCCAAACTGATGCTCGTGTGCGATCTCCAACGTATCGCCGTAATAGCGCTTGAGATGGTAATCAAGATATTTGCCATTGGCTTCTTTAGGCTGCATGAAACGTCCCGCACGAATGGCCCAATCGTCCCAATACAATTCTGCGGCGGCACCGATCGTATAGCCGCGCGCATCCGCTGCAAAGTCCCAGGCGCCATGCGTAATTAGGGCCCAGTTCATAAATTGTGATCGCGGGTCGTTGGCGTAGCTGCTTTTTTCAAACAGATCGGTTTGGGCAATTTTGCCAGCGGTAAAAACTAACCGGTGTTTGTCATAGCGACTGGCCAGCTGATTTTGGCCGTTATCAACTTGAAACGACTCACCTCCCAAATTGATGGTCTGCCTCACGAAGGCTCGGGCCCAATAACCCCTCATCACGACGCCGCTATTTTTTTGTTGCTCGCCGTTTTGTACACTGGCTAAGCCATACAAACTGGAAAACGCCAGACCCTGAGACGTCTCCGGATTAATGTACACCTCGGCACCCTGCCAAAGACGCGCACCCAGAAACGCGGTTGCGGTGATGCTATAGCCTCGCTCGCGCGCCGGAATCAAACTTTGTGGGCCGCTATACGGCGCATGAAATGCACCTTTGTTATGCCAGATATAGCTGGCCTGGCCATGCGCGTTCCATAAATCTTCCTGGACGCCGACCTCCGGTTTAATTAGCGGCGGGAGTGTGACAGGCTCGGATGACGAAACAGCCGGGTCGGCAATATTTTGGCTTACTATCATTTCCATCGCGCCCGCATTGAATGCCGCAATCGATATCGTCACCAAACCGACGGCGAACCAGCGGTTAATAAATTGTTGGTTGGTGAATTGTTTGGTTTGTTGCTGGTGATTTTTCATGGGAGTCTTTCAAAAATATTGCTGCCGTTCTTCAGGTTTCGGCAATACGGAGACATCAGTTTTGTTGTCCCTCTCATCGCCGGCATTGCACGATTTTCGGCGAATCGATCCCTTCATTGCGTTTGAGCGCACCTGAAAATTTTAGGAAAAAATGCGGCGGGGATTGCCCCACCGCAGTTGGCAGGCACTGCCCGCCAGATGATGACTAGAACTTAAAAACCGCTCGACATCATGCAGCTAAGGCAGTGAGTATAGAGTAAGGGTCGCTGTCCATCAGCGCCTCTTGATGTTTATAATGTTGAATAATATTCGCAACGGTTATAGCATCGGCGTGCCAGCGGTCGCGAGTTGGAACAGCTTGAACAAAAGCAATCCTGCAGCCACCAAGAGGTAGCCTCGCAGCACCAACATCCATACCTTGTTTAGCAGGGTTATGTTCGCGGGTGCCAATTGATGCAACGGCGGCATCCGCCATGTATCGCGTAGCGACTTGTCGGCTGGTTCGGCTTTCACCGTTTTAATATTGTGGCGACGCTCGTATAGTTTGACACCAACCGCCGTTGTCACCGCGAGTACGCTGCCCGCTGCAAGCAACCCCAGAATTTGCCAATCAGAAATGTCAGCGAACAACACCGATGCCGTGAGGATCACCGACAGCATGACCAGTACGGCAATGACTGCGGCGGTGAAAAAATTAACCGTCCGGCTGTTGACCCAAGGCCCCAGCACAGCTTTATCGTTACACAGCAACAGCAAAAAAACCGTGGCACTTGGCAGCAGCACGCCCGCCAGTGTTTGCACCAGATTAGTCAGCAGGCCTAACGGCGTGCCCGGCGTCAGTACCAGTGCTGCGGCCAAAATAATCAGCCCAAAATAAAAAGCATAGAAAATCTTGGCCTCACCCGGCTTGCGATGCAATGAATGGCGCACCGACAACACATCACCCAACGCATACGCGGTCGATAGTGAAACGGCGCAGGCACCGATGATGCAGGCATCAATCAGCGCCACCGCAAACAACACCGCAGGGATCCGACCAAAATATTTCTCCATACCTGCGGCTACTGCGCCCGCGTCGGCGAAATTTCCAAACTCAGGCTTCCCGGCGAAAGTCTGTGCGGTAAATGCGATCATAGCCACGCCACCGATCACAACCAGTGCGATGCCTACCCAAAGATCAACGCGCAAATATTTTATGAACCGTGGGGTGATGCGTTTATCGACCACATAGCTTTGCTGAAAAAACAACTGCCACGGCGCAATCGTGGTGCCGACAATCGCGATGATGAGCAGCATCACCTCATTCAACTTACTGCCCGCTGGCAGCTTTGGGATAAAAAAATCCTGCGCGATTTGTCCGGCGGGCGGATGAATGATCACAAATACCGGCACCAGTAAAAGGCTGGCAAATACCAACACCATCGAGAATCGCTCAAACCGCCGAAAATTCCCGGTGCTGGCAGCGCCCATGATGATCACCGCTGCAATCGACACGCCCCAAAATTTATTTACACCCAGATAATCGAGCGCTAGGCTAATGCCAATAAACTCGGTGACGATCGTTAGCGCGTTCAGGATGAATAAATCGATCACGCTGAAAGCGCCCCACCATTTACCGAAGCGCTCAAAAATCAATCGGGCATGGCCAACGCCGGTCACAGCACCCAGCCGGAGAACCATTTCCTGGTTGATATACAAAACGGGAATGAGCAGCAGCAGCGTCCAAAGCAGACTGGTGCCATAGTTCTGGCCCGCCTGGGTATAGGTTCCGAACGCACCTGCATCGTTATCACCAACCATGACAATCAGCCCCGGCCCCAGGATGGCCAACAGTGTTTGCATACGCTGCCATAGCGTGTGGCGTGGCGCGTTGTCGCCTTGTTGAATGGTGCCGAACGCGCCTACAATATTGCCCACATGGGCGCTATCCAGAACAGCCAAATTGGGTGAATTATCGTTAGCGCTTGCGGGTAGTGCCTGAGCGAGTGACTGAACTCGTTTGAGATTATTTTTGGTCATGACTATCTACTCCTGAGGTTTATTCGTCTGCCGCGTGGCGGATGCAGTGGCGCCACGTGGCAGACCGGAGAGGAAAAGGCGCTTTAATGAAAGATTAAATGCGATGGGAAACCTGGGTGCCATAGAGGCCCGCCCCTGAACAGTAGGGCTTTGTTCCTTCCGCACGTGCGTTGGGGTCGTGCTCAACTGGCTTATGCGAAAAAAATTTGTGCCTCCAAGGGCTCAACGAATGGTGATCGAGGGTTGCAATCAAATCAAATACGGCGTGTTTAAATTGGGTCATGGTGATTTCCTTCTACTTTCATTGACGGCGCCAGTAGGCGATATCAGGATGGGTGTTGGTGTCACGCCCTAGCGGATGGCTGCCCATTCGGCACAGACCATACGAAGATCGCGACAAGCGCTATCGACCATCAATAGGCGATAAACATTCGAACCAACAAATGAAAGGAAGTGCTTCGGGGCTGGCCTAGGAGGCCGGATTTAGCCCGGATGACGCACTGTCCCGTTTTTCAACGAGACAGTGGTTTGAGAATGAACTCGTGCCGTAAATCTCGCTGATTACTTCGCGATTAAAGATTTAGGGTCACAGTCCATGGGAAATGCCGGTTATTAAAGTGCTCTGAGTGTCTGCCTTCAGGTTTTTAATGTCAAGCCTTTATTTCGATGATAAGCAAATTATTTTTTTGCGCTTGATGGCAACAGATAGGGCCAACCCATTTTCGCTGAGCCCGGCAAGGGTGGTGTCGATATAGTCGGTCGCCTTAATCTTGCAGACGTCATCAGGGTTGTTAATGGTAATGGCCGTATAAATTCATCGACTAGTTACCGGGCATGCCTTTTCCAGACGAGTGACTTGCAAGCAGAGCAGCGTTACTCAAAGCGCGTTTGCACGGGCTGGCAAAGATGAGCTAGTGCTCTCACGTTGCGGAAAAATTATGCAATTACTAAAGCAAAAAAAGCGTTGATACAATATTAAAACCCTAGCAACAGCGGGCTTTTTGAGCCATTTTTGCTCCAAAAGGCCTGCCAATCCTTGTGTTTGGTCATCGCTTATTTCGGACGTGGCCGCACCAAATTTGCATCAGGTGCAGACAGATGACCCTCGCGCAATTCATGCACCGCAATGGCCACGGCTTTGGCAACATTGGCCACTTCATCCTGGAAAGCCAGATCACAATCCAGCGCTTCATGGCTTGCAGCATACGATTCGTAATAGCCTATATAGCGATCAAGCCGAGATTGTGCGCCGGCATCAATTAACCCCATCCAGTCGAGCCAGTCTGACAATCCACGTCGCACGCCTTCGATACCGGCCACATCACCATGCACCACCAGGCCATAGGCACGACCAGCCAGGTGTTTTGGATAGGGCCAGCCCTGCATTTCCAGCGCCTTGGCTTTTTTAACATTCTTGCCAGAGGTGGTAGTGGGATCAGGATTGCCACCATCGGCACAAACGAGACGATCAATCATCAGTTTTAAAACGCTCGGGGTTTGATACCAATAAACCGGGGTGAGAATAATAATCGCGTGGGCGGCAGTCCACTGCTCATAAATATCAGCCATCCAGTCATTGGTTTGACGCTGACCATGATTGGGGTAACAGCTACACGGCCAGTGACACAGCGGCATGGCGGTTGATACGCAGCCCTTGCAGGGATGAATATGCAGATCGTAATCTGAAGTCAGTCGACTTAAGTCCAACACCTCAACCTCGAGCTGTTCTGCGACCAGCATATTTTTCGCCAACTGCGTCATACGAAAGGTCTTGGACATTTCGCCAGGACAGCTGCCGTCGTTGCGGGCCGCGCCGCAAATGAGCAATACGCGCGATGGGGTGGCCGGATCTTTTTGCTTTGCCTCGGCGATCAACAGGCGCTCACGGGTCGCCTTCCATTCAGCGGAAAGGTCGTAATCAGGGTCTGCAAATTCATGGCCTGCTTTTACGGTAATGGGCGCTTTATGGCCTTTGATGTAATTGTCCCAGGCAACTGCTTCGACTTGTGACAACGCATCTTTCACATCGTTGAAAGCGGGATCCATGAAGGACCGTGAAAATTTAAGATGGAACTCGTTACGGCCCAGCACCGCAGGCGCTTGTCCCGTACGAATCTTGATGGATGAGGACATAGCGTTCTTATTGGCAGCGTTATTTTTCGCTATTAGCGACAGACGTGGAACGGCCCCTTGCGCGGCGTGTCGGAGAGGAGGCGATCAAATTCTAGTTTGACCACGCCATAACATTCACACACCGCTTTTTCCAGACCGGGCCGATCCAGCACATCGATGCGGCCACGGCTATAACTGATGAGCCCGGCGCGCTGCAAATGCCCGGCGGCTTCAGTTACACCTTCGCGCCTAACACCCAGCATATTAGCGATCAGCTCCTGGGTCATCGCCAATGAATCCGAATTGAGTCGGTCAAGGCTTAATAACAATCGGCGGCATACCTGCTGCTCTACTGAATGGTGGCGGTTGCACACGGCGGTCTGCGTCATTTGCGTGATCAGCGCCTGGGTGTAACGCAGCAGTAGATGCAGCATCGGCCCCGCGCGATTGAATTCATCTTTTAGGGTTTGCGCTTTCAGGCGATAACCATAACCCGCGCTTTGCACCACCGCGCGGCTGGGGGTAGTTTCGCCGCCCATAAATAATGAAATTCCGACGATGCCCTCATTACCCACCACGGCGATTTCGGCTGATGCGCCATCCATCAATACATACGACAGCGAGACAATAGAATTAGTCGGAAAGTAAACATGCTGCATCCGGGCACCGGATTCGTAAAGCACCTCGCCCAGCGGCATCGGCACGAACTCCAGATGCGGCAACAGCCGCTCAAACTCTGCAGCTGGCAGCGCAGCAAGAATATGGTTTTGCATCGGGCTGTGAGCCACGATGGCGTGTTGATTGGCGGATGTGGATGTGGACGCATTGCGCAACGGCCAGCCTACGCCCCGCTTCAGGCTTGCTGTTTGTGCTGCTGAAGCTGCGTTTGAACGACAACCCGCTGCTGCACTCGCGGCGGCACGCGCTGGCGAACTGGGTGGCGTACGCACTGAGGTTATCTTGCTGCTACGCAATCCGGGTGACGACATGGGTTTTACAAACTTGCGTTGCTGATTATCCTGAGCCAGTTTCATGCTTACCCTTTGTGTAGAAGATGCGATCGTTAATTATTTCGCAGGACGCATACCGAAGCGAGTGGAATCTCACCTGTAATGTTGTCGGTTTAGTCTTACAAGCCGACTTGCAATGCTGACTTTAAAACATGAATCAGAACATGGATCAGCGGCGGGCTTACGCTGACGTGCGTGGGCGAGATTCACCTACACCGGCAGGCGCATTGGCGCGTAAAAATAGGGTTAGTTTTGCTTATGCATCACAGCGTTGATCGCAAGGATCAACCGCAACAACGCCCACAATATTCCACATCATTCAACAAGGCTAACCATGCAAAAAATATTTTCTGCCTCAATCGTATTTTCTGTATTCGGCTTCGTTGGCTTACTGAGCTGCGCCGGTTTATCTGGCTGCGGCGAAATGGCACGCGTGCCGTTTTCCGCTGGCATCGGCCCTAATCCCACCCTGCCCGCGCCGAATAAAACCCTGCTGCCAACTGTCAACATCGCACCGGCTCAAGGCTGGGCGCCGGGCACCAAGCCAATCGCGGCACCCGGCATGGTGGTGAATGCGTTTGCAACCGGGCTGGATCATCCGCGCTGGCTGTATGTGTTGCCCAATGGTGATGTGCTGGTGGCGGAGACCAATGCGCCACCGAAGCCCGATGATGCCAAAGGGATTCGCGGCTGGGTGATGGGACTGGTGATGAAGCGCGCGGGCGCAGTCACGCCAAGCGCCAACCGTATTACGCTGCTGCGTGATCTGGATGGCGATGGTGTTGCCGAAACCCGCACGGTGTTGCTGGAAAATCTCTCCTCGCCGTTCGGCATGGCGCTGATCGGCAGCGATCTTTATATTGCCAACACCAATGCGGTTGAGCGCTTTCCGTACGTCACCGGCGATACCCAAATCGGCGCACCGGCACGTAGAGTCGCCGAGTTACCCGCAGGCACCATCAATCATCACTGGACCAAGAATTTGATCGCGAGTAGCGATGGCACCAAGCTTTACGCAACCGTTGGCTCGAACAGCAATGTGGGCGAGAACGGCATGGCGGTTGAAGCCGGGCGCGCCGCGATTTGGCAAATTGATGTTGCCACCGGCAGCGCGCGGGTATTTGCATCCGGCCTGCGTAACCCGAACGGCATGGCTTGGGAACCCGATACCGGCGTGCTATGGACAGTCGCTAACGAGCGCGATGAAATCGGCAGCGATCTCGTGCCCGACTATTTAACTGGCGTGCGTGACGGCGGCTTCTATGGTTGGCCGTACAGCTACTATGGATCGCATGTGGACGAGCGCGTCACGCCGCCTCGGCCCGATTTGGTGGCCGCCGCCATCAAACCGGATTACGCACTCGGCGCACACACCGCCCCATTGGGGCTGGCATCTTCACGCGGCGCCGCATTGCCTGAGCGCTTCGCCAACGGCATGTTCATCGGCCAGCACGGCTCATGGAATCGTAAACCGCATAGCGGTTATAAAGTTATTTTTGTACCATTCAAAGCAGGTGTGCCCACCGGCGAGCCGCTGGATGTGCTCACCGGTTTTTTAAGCGCCGACGGCAAAGCCAATGGCCGACCCGTCGGTGTTGCCATCGATAAACGCGGAGCATTACTGGTAGCCGATGATGTGGGGAATGTGATCTGGCGCGTGACTAAAGTA
>JAYWCO010000331.1:0-3889 GCA_043780475.1 Burkholderiales bacterium
CTATCGTGGGCAACCTTCACTGACGCGGCGGATGAAGCAGGAATATCGCGCCGTTACGGCGGTATTCATTTTATCGATGCTGATCTCGAAGGCCGCAGAGTCGGAAAACTAATCGGCGCGGAAGCCCTCAAAAAAGCGGGCAAGTTGTTCGGCGAGTCCTTTGCCGGACTTCATGATGACCACGATGACTGATTGCAAAAACGCGGGTTAGCAAACCGCGTTACGGTGTTATGGTATCGAATGAGGTGTCTCTAAATCTTATCGAACCATAAATGCAGGGTGCCCATGATGGCACCCTGTTTTATTTTTAGCGGCCAAGGCTGACATTTTTCTTTTGGTCAACGCGCACATCGAAAAATTGCGATCTATTTTTGCAGTCTATTTTTTAATGGCAGGTGGCGTCACGGGCGCTTTGGGCGGCGCAGGTGGCGCGTCTGCATTCCAGGTGTCGCGGAGGTAGAGCCACTTTCCGTCTTTCTTGCGGGATACCGAAAGAAACTTGCCGGTCTCAATAACAGCACCTTTTACGGTCACCTTGTAGGTACCAGACTCCCAACCCATATCACCGGACACACCGACATCGGTTTTAGGGCTGACTACAAACACCGCGCCAGCCGCTTTCGAGTCCACGATATCTCTTGCGAAATGGGCCTGTATCGCAGCGCGACCGCTAACGCTGGATGCGCCGGGCGGCAGCAGCAGCGCATCTTCGGCATACAACGCGGCCACGGCTTTTGCGTCGCCGCCGTTATAAGCGCTGCCCCAATTTGTGGTTTGTGCGCGGATCGCGGTTTCGTCTGCAGTTGCCGCTGTGGCCGCTGCTGCATGCGCAGCACCTATCATTGAGATGGCACAGGCGACGAGCCCGGCGGTAAGCCAATATTTATGGTTGGAACGAATCATTGACGCTCTCCCAGTTTGGCTTTTAAAAAATGGCGGTCAGGACAATCGCTGCATTAGATGATAACCGAAATCGTAGAACGCCATTCCACGGGCATCACAAAGCAACAATGCCTCGAAAGCCTCACCAGTGCTAGACCTTATTTCTGCGCACGCACGGCCCAACGCAGCCTAGCCGATGATGAACGCGGGTTGCTGCGTTGCTCATCGGGCGTGGGGCGGATCGGCTCGATCGCGACGCTTGAAAAAATACCTTTGTCCGCGTACTGCTGAAACGCCTGCTCGATTCTTTTATCTTCGCCGGAATGAAACGACAGCACCGCGATGCGCGCACCGGGCTTCATGCACGCGGGTAGCGCGCCGAGGAAGCGATCCAGTACAGCGAATTCATTATTGACCTGAATCCGCAGCGCCATAAAAGTCCGCGCCAGGGTTTTTTTGTGATCGCTTTTTTCGGGAAAATCTTTGAGTGACGCACGCACGTTTTCAGCGAGCTGTAGCGTGGTGGTAATAGGCGATTTACTTTTTTTAATCCCGTACGCGATCCGTGAAGCGTGCGGCTCATCCGCATAGGCCGTGAATAATTCAGCCAGCTGAAAGGCGCTCATCGACTGCAGCAGCGCTGAGGCGGGCTCACCCCGCAGCGGGTTGAGGCGCAGATCAAGCGGGCCATCATTTTTATACGAGAACCCGCGCGCTGGATTATCGAGCTGCATGGATGACACGCCCAGATCCGCCAGGATGCAATCAAAGCCGTCGCGGGTTTCGGGCAATAGCTGCGCGATGTCGGCAAAATTAAGCTCGCGAATCACCAACACATCCTCAGCGTAGCCGAGCTCGCGCAACCGGGCTTCGGTGCGGGGCCGTTCCGCTGAATCGACATCGGTCGCAAACAACCTGCCGCCGGGCAACAGCCGCGGCAAGATCGTCTGGGTGTGGCCGCCAAAGCCTAAGGTAACATCGAGTGCTACTTCGCCCGGTTGAGGATTCAGAATCGTGAGAATTTCATCTACACAAATCGGCCGATGAGTGCCCGCCGGGGTCTGACCACGCGCGATCACTTTTTCTACATCGGCGACGAACTGTGGTGCATTCAGCTCTTTATATTTCTCGGCAAATTTGCGCGGATGCGTGCCGCGATAACGCTTGCGACGCACATGAGGTGATGCGGGCAGTGACGCGGGTGGTGGTGGTGGAAAAGGTGGGGCGGTAGACATGCACTGCGCCAATAATTAGCTGAGATCAGAAGGCACTTATTATCCCATCCGTCAGCCTAAAAAACCCGCCTCAATATTTTTGCAAACTGGCGGATGCCTGGCTTGGTTTAGCTGGGCTTAGTTGAGTGCAGATTTAGGCATAGGTTTGGATACGGCCCCAGGTGTCACGCTAGCGAGGATGGCCTGCACCTGCTCAAAGCTGGCGGGCTTAACCAGATGGTGGTTAAAGCCGGCTTCGCGGGAACGCTGGCGGGCGCTGGCTTCGCCGTATCCGGTCATCGCGACTAATGCCATGTTTTCGTGTGTGGCCCGCAGTTGCTTGGCGACTTCAAACCCGTTGATGCCCGGCAAACCAATATCAAGCAACACCACATCGGGCTGAAAATCTGCTGCCGCTGCCAGCGCGGCTACGCCGTCGTGAGCGATGCGCACTGTATGCCCCGTCAGCTCCAGCAGCGCGCTCAAGGTGGCGGCCGTGTCCACGCTATCGTCCACCACCAGCACGCGCAACGAAGCCTCGTGCGTTAGCGTCGGTGCGTTAGCCGCAATGGATGACAATGCAGAATTTTTCACTACCGGCAGGCGCACAATAAATTCACTGCCCTGCCCCAGCGTGCTATGCACCACCACCGTGCCTCCATGCATCTCGACCAGCCGCTGCACCAGACACAGGCCGATGCCCAGGCCACCCTGCGAGCGGTCTAGCGCTTGCTCGGCCTGGGTGAAAAGATCAAACACGCGAGGGAGTAATTCGGCTGAAATTCCCACCCCGGTATCGCGCACGCGGATCACCGCTTCATCATCTTCCTGCGCAATCGACAGTAAAATGACGCCGCCTTTATCGGTATATTTTGCAGCATTGGTGAGCAGATTCACCAGCACCTGTTCCAGCCGCGCGGCATCGGCGAATAGCCAGATAGGCGCTGGCGGCAGAGAGAGATCGAGTAAATGACGCTGCTGGTTGATCAGCGGGCGCACTGTCTCGGTGGCGTGTTCGACGATGGTGCTTAAGCTTAGCAGTTCTTCATGCAGGTTGATGCGTCCGCTGGTGAGCCGCGAGACTTCCATCAGATCATCGATAAGCCGGGTCAATTGCCCGACCTGACGCTCGATAATCCCGCGCGCTTGCTGCTGGATCGGGTTTTCGCTTTGCTGCAGGCGCAGCAGTTGCACCGCATTGGTAATCGGCGCCAGCGGGTTACGCAGCTCGTGACTTAACATCGCGATAAATTCATCCTTGCGACGGTTGAGATCGGCCAGCGTGGAGGCCTGCTCCTTGGTTTTATTTTCGAGCAGGGTGCGCTCGGTGATGTTGGTAAAAAGCACCGCGACTTTCCGGCTTTCCGGCCCGCCGAGCCGGAAGGCGAAAACATCAAACCAGCGGTTCAACTGCTTTACTTCATTGGTATAACGGACCGGCTCGCCGGTGAGCGCAACCTTGCCGTAAAGATCAAACCAGCGCGCTTCGAGATCGGGCACGATATCCCGTATCCGTTTCCCCACTACGCCCTGCATACCGGTCAGCTTCTCGAACGCGGGATTAATATCCAGGTATAGAAAATCGACCGGGTTTTGCTGCTCATCAAAAATCATGTCGATAACACTGAAGCCCTCGTCCATCGAATTGAATAAATTTCGATAACGCTGCTCGCTTTCACGCAGGGCTTGCTCGGCGAGCTTACGTTCGGTGACATCAAGGTTGGTAGCGAAAGATTTCAGCGGTTGACCATCGGCGCCGCGCACAATCGACCATCTGCTCTCGATCCAGCGCT
>JAYWCO010000332.1:0-3128 GCA_043780475.1 Burkholderiales bacterium
CTCGGGATTAATCAATCCCATCTCGGTTTGATAATGACTGAATTGGCCTTTGACCGCGAGGGTGGCAGAGGTAAAAATCCAGGCGCGCTTTTGGCTAAACACTTGCGCGCTAAAAATATTGGCGATAGACAGCGGGGTCAAATGAAACGCGAGCGATTGCGAAAAAGCTTCAGCCCAGCGGATATAGCCTTCGATACCGCCGTCTTTACCTGCACCCTGCCACTGCGTCAGCTTTTGCGCGACCTCATCGGCACGATCCAGACAATTGGCGATTTCGGGGGCGCGGGCGGATTGGCTTTCGAGCATTTCACGCAGTTCCCCAACGGCTTCTTGCGCCCTGGTAAAGGCATCCTGAAAACCCTCACGCGCCGACACGGCCGCACCCGGCATACGACCAAAATCTTCGCGAACGGTAAGACGCAGATCGCGCGACGCTTTATCGAGCACCAGCGCGGACTCCTGCAAATCCTTAAAATCGCCTGCGTGTGCAATACCGGCCAAACGCGCGTCGCGCGCCAGCTCGATCAGTTGCGAAGTTGATACGGCTTCACCGAAAAACATTGTGGCGGTATCCGGCAGTTGATGCGCTTCATCAAACACCACGGTATTGCAAGCTGGCAACAGATCCTGCGCGCCATCGTCTTTAAGCACTAAATCCGCAAAAAATAAATGATGATTCACCACCACCACTTCCGCATCCATCGCCGCTTTTCGCGCTTTCATGACAAAGCAATCAGCATAGCGCGTGCATTGGGAGCCAAGGCAATTTTCGCGGGTGGAAACCGCACTCGCCCACGCATTGGATCGCTCCGGGACATCCGGTAATTCTGCCTTGTCACCAGTACCGCCACCACTCAGGCTGCGATCAGCAAAGCGGCGAATTGCTTGGATATGTTTCACATCCTCTCGATTCATAAAGCGACCGTCGGCGACCGCTTCCTCAAGATGATGCAGGCACACATAATTAGCGCGGCCTTTGAGTAAAGCCGTTGAGACAGGGATACCCAAAGCGGCAATCACCGTTGGAATATCACGATGAAAAAGCTGATCCTGCAAGGTTTTGGTACCGGTGGAGATAATCACTTTGCCGCCTGAACGCAGCGCGGGCACCAGGTAAGCAAAGGTTTTACCCGTGCCGGTGCCCGCCTCGGCAATCAATACGCCAGCGCGGTCAATAGCAGCCTCAATTTGCTGCGCCATTTCAATCTGGCTTTGACGGTGGCGAAAGCCTTTGATGCGTTTTGCAAGCGGGCCATCAGGCCCAAAAAGGCGGGGTAATTCACTCATGCTGAGATGATACCGTGCCACGCCGGTTTCATCTCATCCATATCCGCGATAAGCACAACTTTTTACACTAGCGGGTCGGTTGTTTGGAGCTTGCTTTGGGCTTGCCTCGGGCTAGTTTCCAGGTTGTTATCAAGCCCGCTTTGCAGAAAATCAGCTACGCCCAAAGATAATTTTCTCCTTCGCCATCAGGCGCGTGAGCGAGGCGATGGCCATGGTGGCGATCAGGGCACAAACCCCCAGCGGTATCAGAAAATGCATCGCCTCAAGATGCTCGCCGCGCAAAATCCGCGTCAACACCATCATCTGTCCCAACATGGGCACAAACAATTGCCAGGTGGCGTCTTTAAGCTGCGCGAACATGGCAATCACCGGAATAAATGACACCGCTGTATAGAGATAGCTGACATAGGTTTGTGCTTCCTTGAAGCTGCGACCAAAGGTGGCGATTAGCATTTGCAATGCGCCAATGGCGGGCGCGAACGGCAGCAGCATGACGGCAAAGCCAAGATACTGCGAGGGGCTTAACGACACCACACTGGCGATTTTTGGCAGCGGGAAAAATGCGAGGGTGGCGGCAAAGCCCGCCAATAGCAGCAACACAATGCCCATTCCGTAGCAGGCCACCGCCAACCATTTACCCAAGATCAAACTGGGGCGCGCAATCGGATTCATCAACAGCGGTTCCAGCGAGCCACGCTCGCGTTCACCCGCCGTCATATCAATCGCCACCGCCATACAACCGGTAATGCCGACGATGAGCGCTAACCAGGGAATAATAAACAGCAGCATCGCGGCACGCTGCGCGGGCGTGCCGAGGTTAGTATCCTGCACCTCGACAGCCCGCAACAAGCCGGGAGAAACGCCGTGCGCGAGCAGTCGCTGGGTACTGACCTCACGATTAAACCCGGTCATCAAACGTCGGATAATGCCAATCGATTGGGCCCCTGCATCCTGACGGGTATCGTCATAGACCAGCTCAACATCGGCATCGCCGGTGACAAATTTTTCCGCGAAATCATCGGGTATGACCAGCACTGCATCATGTTTGCCCTGACTGATGAGCGCGCGAAAATCAGGCTTCGGCTCTTTAATCGTGAAATCCTGCCGCGCAAAAAAATTGGCCAGTTGCGGCGCGTGCATAATGTTTTGCACAAACACTTCTTTCTTTTCCGCTTTCTCTTCAATACTCGAAATAAAGTAGCTCATACCGATCAGCACCAGCGGCCCGACCGCAATGGAGGAGACAAAAATCATTAGCGCGGTACGGCGATCACGCAGATGATCGCGCAGCTCTTTTTTGAGAACCGTCAATATTGTTTTGAAATTCAGCGCACTCATTTATGCGACCTCTACTGGTAGTTGTGCCGCGTGCCCTGGGTCATGCTCGATCTCGGCCAGCGAGACAAAAGCATCCTCCAGATTGGTTTTGCCTGACATCGCGAGCAACTCATCGGTACTGCCTTGTGCCGTCACGCGACCGCGCGAGATGATAATGATTTCGTCACACAATGCGGCGACTTCCTGCATGATGTGACTGGAAAACATGACCGTGCGTCCCTCATCTTTGAGCCGTTTAACCAGGTCACGTAATGCGCGTGTGGTCATCACATCCAGGCCATTGGTTGGTTCATCGAGAATGACATGTGAAGGCTCATGGACAAGGGTACGCACAATCGCAACCTTCATTTTTTCGCCTTGCGAGAAACCTTCAGTGCGACGATCCAGAATGTCCTTCATGTCCAGCAATCTCACATAGCGCGCAATCGTGGCCTCTGATTTCGCCGCATCGATGCCGCGCAAATCGGCGTAATAGCGAATGTTTTCGCGCGCGGTCATGCGGG
>JAYWCO010000333.1:0-1760 GCA_043780475.1 Burkholderiales bacterium
GGTAAGTATCCAGGCCATAACAAATGACCGGTACCGCGATCGCGATCCACGGCACGTATGCGTCACGCACCACCCGCTGAGTCAAAATCCCGAACGCAAACAAGCCCAGCAGCGGCCCATAGGTAAAACTTGCAAGCTTTAATATAAGGCCAATCATGCTGGGGTTATCGGCCCATTTGAACACCATGATCAGCAGCAAAAATAACGCCGCAAAAACAAGATGGATGCGATGCCGAATACGCTTGCGATCAGCCTCGCACCAGTTTTCACGGCGACTCATCGATAAAATATCAATACAAAAACTGCACGTGAGCGCGGTAATCGCGCCATCTGCGCTGGGGAACAGTGCCGATATCAACGCAATCACAAAAATAATTTGCACCATCGCGGGGAAATGCCCCAGCACCACCGCCGGAAAAATTTTATCGCCCGTCACCTGCACGCCAATGATTGGCGCATACAAATACAGCAGCCCACCCAGGAACAAAAACAGCAGCACCGCGCACAACATAATGATGCTGAGCGCAATAATATTTTTTTGCGAATCCGCCAGGGTTTTAACCGAGATGTTTTTTTGCATCATCTCCTGATCCATACCCGTCATCGCAATCGCGATAAACATACCCGCCAGCATCTGCTTTAACCAAAACTGCTTGCTGTTTATATCGGTCGAAAAAATAGTAGATAGGCCGCGATCCTGCATTTGCCGCAAACTTTCGCCGGCTGAAAGATGCAGGCTATTCAGCACATACAACACGCTAATCACCATGCCCAGCAACATGCAGGTGGTCTGCAGGGTATCCGTCCAGACAATGGTTTTAACCCCGCCCTCGTAGGTGTAAAGCAAAATCATGATGATAATTACCGCAGCCGTAAGCCAGAACGGAACCTGCAAGCCATCCAGAATGGCGTCCTGCAAAATCTTTATCACCAGATATAAGCGCGCCGTCGCACCCACGGCGCGCGACAAAATAAAGAATGAAGCGCCCGTCTTATATGACTTCGGGCCTAAACGGGTCCCTAGGTAATGGTAAATCGAGGTGAGATTAAGCCGATAAAAAATCGGCAGCAGCACATACGCAATCACCCAGTAGCCCAGTAATTGTCCGAGTACTATTTGAAAATAGCTGAATGCGGTGGCACCCACTGCGCCCGGCACGCTGATAAACGTGACGCCGCTTAAAGATGTGCCAATCATCCCAAAGGCAACCAGCATCCAGTTACTATTTTTATTGCCAATAAAAAAGGATTCATTATTAGCCCCTCTGGACGTCACCCACGCCACCGCCAGCAGGATCACAAAGTAGCCGATGACAAATGCAAACAGCAGCACCCGTGACATCAGAATCCTGGGGCGATGATTAGGGGCATGGGTAGCAGGACCAACATATCAAAAACGATCAACGTCGCGCCGCTTCAGCGGCGATGACATCGGGCAACACATCGGCCAGCGTCACCGCCAGCGGCCGATCATCTAGCTCAACCACCACCAGATAGCCTTGATCAACCCCGCTCGCCGTGAAGGCTTTGGCTAATGAAAGCTGATCACTGCGCTGCAACGTACCATCCGCTTTAGACCAGGATTCCATCGCCACCAAACAGCCCGCTGACGGCGTGCCGGGATAAAAAGCAGCGCCGCGATAGTAATCCGAATTGATGGTGGTGCCATGCAGCAGCATGTCATCGCGGCCGGCCTGACCTGCCAGGAAAGCCTCCTTGAACGGCTGATAGCCACGCCATGTCACCGGCAAGAAACCCTC
>JAYWCO010000334.1:0-4837 GCA_043780475.1 Burkholderiales bacterium
CACCATGCACAGGATGCGTTGGGCGATCTGGTTTATATCGAATTGCCTGCCATCGGCAAGCATCTCAAGGCGGCGCAGGAGGCGGTCGTCCTCGAATCAGTCAAAGCGGCATCCGATGCCTATTCACCAGTGGCAGGTGAAGTGATCGCCGTAAATCAGGCGGTAGCCGATGCGCCCGAATCGCTGAATGCGGCACCCTATGATGCGTGGCTATTTAAATTGAAGCCGGCCGCAGATGCGTCGCTCGACGGCCTGCTGGATGCGGCAGGCTATGCCGCCAGCATCGGCGCGGCTTAAATAACCGGACACATACCAAGACACTTAACAGGATCTGCCAACATGAACCGTATCAAATTTTCAGCACTGGAAGCACACGATAGTTTTATCGCCCGCCATATCGGCCCACCAGCGGCTGAACAGCAAGCCATGCTAGCGGTACTCAACCGTAAAACCCTGGATGAATTAATCGACGAGGTGGTACCGGTCAGTATCCGCTCGCGCGCCGCACTCGCGCTGCCGGCTGCACTAAGCGAGCCGGAAGTATTGGCCACGATCAAAGCGATGGCGAATAAAAACAAAGTATTCAAAAGCTATCTCGGTATGGGTTACTACGGTACGCATACACCCAATGTGATCCTGCGCAACGTGCTGGAAAGCCCAGCGTGGTACACCGCTTACACTCCATATCAACCCGAGATTGCGCAGGGCAGACTGGAAGCGCTGATCAATTTTCAAACCATGGTCAGTGACCTGACCGGTTTGGATATTGCCAATGCATCACTGCTGGATGAGGCCACCGCGGCGGCAGAAGCGATGACGCTGGCGCGGCGTTTTAGCAAAGCCGACAGCGATGTTTTTTTTGTTTCAAACCGCTGCCATCCGCAAACCATTGCCGTGATTAAAACCCGCGCCGCTGGTTTTGGTATTGAGATCAAAGTCGGTGATGAAACCGCTGCAGCAGCTGAAAATGTGTTTGGCCTGCTGCTACAGTACCCTGCCTCAACCGGGCGCGTGATCGATTACCGGCAAATTATTCTGAGCGCACAAACCAAAGGCGCAGTGGTGGTGATGGCGGCTGATTTATTGAGCCTGACCCTGCTCACCCCGCCGGGCGAACTCGGCGCAGATATTGCGGTGGGCACCACCCAACGCTTCGGTGTGCCGATGGGTTTTGGTGGCCCGCATGCCGCATATCTGGCCTGCAAGGACGCATATAAGCGTCAATTACCCGGCCGCCTGGTGGGTGTATCGATCGACAATATGGGCAACCCCGCGTACCGGCTCACGCTGCAAACCCGCGAGCAACATATCCGTCGCGAAAAAGCCACCAGTAATATTTGCACTGCGCAGGTGCTGCTGGCGGTGATGGCCGGCATGTACGCGACCTACCATGGCCCCGCTGGCTTGCGCCGGATCGCAACGTATGTCAACCGCGTGGCCACCACGTTTGCACAAGGCTTGCGTGAGCTGGGTTTCATGTTAGCAGATGAAAACTTTTTCGATACCGTCGCAATCAACACCGGCTCTAACACCGCAACTATATTAGCGAGTGCAGTGGCGCATGAAATCAACCTGCGCCAAGTCGATGCCAACACCATCGCAGTCGCCGTGGATGAAACCACCACCAGGGCGGATATTGAAAAACTGTGGCGGGTGTTTGCAGCCGACGGTAAAAATCACGCGCTAGATTTTAACGAGATTGAAAAACGCGCCAATGATTCATTGCCCGCGAGCCTTAAGCGCAGCTCGGCGTACCTGACCCATCCGGTGTTCAATCGCTATCATTCTGAAACCGGTATGCTGCGTTATTTGCGCAGTTTGTCGGATAAAGATTTGGCACTTGACCGCACCATGATTCCGCTTGGCTCCTGTACCATGAAGCTGAACGCGACCGCCGAGATGATTCCCGTCAGCTGGCCGGAATTTTCCAATATGCATCCGTTTGCCCCAGCAGATCAGAGCGTGGGCTATCGTGAAATGATTACCGATCTGGAACGCTCGCTGTGTGAAATCACCGGCTACGATGCGGTCTCACTGCAGCCCAATTCGGGTGCGCAGGGCGAATACGCCGGGCTACTTGCAATCCAGGCGTATCACCATGCACGCGGCGATACGCATCGCAATATCGTGCTGATTCCCAGCTCGGCACACGGCACCAATCCTGCGTCTGCGCAAATGGTCGGCATGGAAGTGGTGGTGGTGGGTTGTGATGCCGCCGGCAATGTGGATGTGGCCGATTTAAAACGCCACGCCGAGCTGCACAGCAAAAATCTGGCCGCACTGATGGTGACTTACCCTTCGACGCACGGTGTGTTTGAAGACGCAATTGTTGATATTTGCGAGCTGATTCATTCACACGGTGGTCAGGTTTATCTGGACGGCGCCAATATGAATGCAGTGGTCGGCGTGGCCAAGCCCGGCAAGTTCGGCGCGGATGTTTCGCATTTGAATTTGCATAAAACATTCTGCATTCCGCACGGCGGCGGCGGCCCCGGTGTCGGCCCAGTTGCGGTGCGCGCGCATTTGGCACCTTACCTGCCCTCGCGGCTCGGTATTGATACCAATAGCCCGGTAGGACCAGTATCGGCAGCGCCATATGGTAGCGCAGGCATCCTCGCCATCTCATGGGCCTACATCGCGCTGATGGGCAGCGAGGGTCTAGAGCAGGCGACCAAAGTTGCGATCCTGAACGCGAACTACATTGCCACGCGCCTCGCCCCGCACTACCCGATTTTATATTCCGGCCATAACGGCTTGATTGCGCATGAATGTATTCTCGATGCGCGTCCGCTTAAAGAAAAAAGCGGTGTGAGTGCAGAAGACATTGCGAAACGTCTGATCGATTATGGTTTCCATGCGCCGACCTTGTCGTTTCCGGTAGCCGGTACCTTAATGGTGGAACCAACGGAGAGTGAATCCAAGTGTGAGCTGGATCGGTTTATTGACGCGATGATTTCGATCCGCCACGAGATTCGCGCTATCGAGGAAGGCCGCTCAGATCGCGGTGACAATCCGCTCAAAAATGCACCGCATACCGCACAGGTGATGATGGCTGAATCATGGGTTCATGATTACACCCGCGAAGTGGCCGCGTTTCCGCTACCCGGTCTCAAGCAGACAAAGTACTGGCCACCGGTTGGCCGCGTCGATAATATTTATGGCGACAAAAATGTGTTTTGTAGTTGCCCGCCGTTATTGACATACCAGACCGAGGCTGCTGAAGCCGCCGAATAGCAAAACGAAACACCAGAATTGGCGGGGTACATGGAGCATTTTTACTCCATGTGCCGCGCTGGCTGGACTTCTCGCTATTGCAACTCTAAAAAGCCTTCAACCGATGGGAGAAGAAACCACGATGCTCTCGTCCTTGGTTTTCGCCCAACCCGCGAGCCGCACTTGCTCGATCAACACCATATGCGGCCCGGTCAGGATAGCCAGCGTTACAAACACCATCTGCACCACCTGGCTATCGAACGGCGCATCCTTGAGCTGATACCACGCAGCGGCAAACGCGACGCACACCGCCAGCATCGGCAGTACCGACCATCCGATCAAGTGCCACGCTGATGCGCGTCCTGCGTATTGTTGCGTGCGCAGAATATGGCGGGCGCTATGCATGCCGCAAAAAAATACCGTGAACGCGAGTAGCGGCGGCGCGGCGGCGGCTAATGCGCTGACCGAAATAATTTCAAGCGCGGTCAGCCGATCCGTGCGAACGCGAAGTATCGCCGCTATCACCAGCCCGACCAGCCACGGCCACGCCATCAAGCCTAGCGCTGCTACCAGTGATGATGCGGCCCCGGCGCTAATCAAAAACCCGAACAGGCGCGCTACCTCGGCGGCGTGCAAAATCGTCGGTAAAATAATGATGGCGCCACCGTACAACAGGCGTGACAACAGCGGTGTATCCGCTGGTAGATCGCCGGAGAAATGTGCGACTGATGCGATTAAAAAAATCACCAAAAATAAAGTGGGTGCGATCAACCACAGCACTAGCAACAGCGCCGCTGTCGCCACATAGACCAGTGCAAAACGCGCCCAGCCGATGTAGCCTTTTACCCCGTAAAGCTGATGCGCAAAAATCGGATCCAGCGCCCCGTGCGGTACCCCTAGCAGCATCGTCAGCACCGCAAACCCGATTAACTCGGTCTGAATATCGGGCCGCTGAAATATCAGCGCCGCCGCGGCCAGCAGTAATGCCGCCAGACTAAAAATGACGCCTTGGATTCTCAGGATATTCATAATCGGGGTTGGCTTCCGGCTTGGTGCTGGGTTGCGCCCAACGCAACCGCTAACTGCGCAACTATTTGGCGCAGGAATGGCCCCGGCGGCAATGCGCGGATAATCGCTGCATAGTCCGCGAGCTTGCCACGATCACTCAGGAAACGGATCACGCGGCTTGCCTCCACGTTTTCAAAAATCGCTAAAAAAAGTGTCGGCGCAAGCTGCGGGCGGGCGCGAATCACTTGTAGAAAAAGTCGATCCATCAGCCGCATCAGCAACGGATCCGGCGGATGCGCAACGAGTGGTTTGCCGTCCATGATCGCGTTTGCGCAAAGTGCGGCCCAGCGCTGAATACGTTGAAACGCATAGCCGGTGGCAGGTCGTGCGCCGCCCGCCGTGAGCCCCACTTTTATATAGGTGCGGTCATGACTGACCGGACCAGTTGCAGCACCCATCGGCAACACCCCATGCTCCGCGCGCAACACCGAAAACGTGGCGCCGTGCAGCCGCTGCGCAATCGCGGCATCGAGCTGAGCGGCCAATTGATCTTGAGTAAGAGGATCAACCGCAAACACGGTTGCCTCAATCAGCGCGAGATGGCGGGAAAGTGGCA
>JAYWCO010000335.1:0-6930 GCA_043780475.1 Burkholderiales bacterium
GGCAATATTTTTGTCGGTCGGAATGGGATTTATTCAGGGGTTGATTTTGGCATCATGGGGTCATTGTCTGACGCTGATAAAACCTATCTTGCCCGTAATTTTGCGGCTTTTTTTGCGCGTGATTATAAAGAAGTCGCCATCGCTCATCTGGATGCGGGCTGGGTGCCTAAAAATACCCGTGTGGATGAGCTTGAAGGGGCGATTCGGGCAGTATGCGAGCCAATTTTTGACAAGCCTTTGAATGAAATTTATTTTGGTAATGTTCTGTTGCGCCTGTTCGAAGTCTCACGCCGTTTCCGGATGGAGATTCAGCCGCAACTGGTGTTGTTACAGAAGACCTTGTTGCAGGTTGAAGGCTTGGGCCGCCAGCTCTACCCGCAATTGGACCTGCGGCCCATCGCGCAACCGATTTTGCAACGCTGGATGTCAGAACAGGTTGGCGTTCGCGGACTCGTCAGGCAGCTACGCAAAGAAGGCGTGCAATGGACGGCGACTATTCCCCAATTGCCGCGCCTGATTCATCGTGCGTTGGAGGCTAACCCGAGCGAGCGCCTCGTCGATATTGAGCGTGCAATCAATCGCGTTGAGCGTACACAGCGGTTGCAAACAACGGTGTTGATCGGGCTCGTTGCGTTATTGGGCTTGGTCGCGTGCGGGTATTTGTATCTACTGCTTTTCTATCCGTTCTAGAGGACTGATTCGGCGCCAGATCAAGGTGAATGGCCGAACTTGTTTGGTGTCGTTTAATATCGATTAACGTCGGCTGATTTGGTACACTTTATTTCATTTTTATTGAGCGATCTCATGACGTGGCTTCATGACGCGGCGCTTATTTTAATTCTGGGGATTGCGCTAGATGACTACCTTGCTGGGTTTAGTCGTACTCTATCTTTTAGGTACATTGGCTATAGGCCTTTATGCGGGATCGCGCGTCAAAACGGCCACCGATTTTGCACTGGCGGGACGCAGCCTGCCGCTCGTCATGATTGTCACCACCACCTTTGCGACCTGGTTTGGTGCTGAAACCGTATTAGGTATCAGCGCCAAATTTGTGCAAGGCGGGTTGAACAATGTGGTGGAAGATCCCTTTGGCGCCTCCATGTGCCTGGTCTTTGTAGGGTTATTTTTTGCGGCGAAGTTATATCGTATGACCCTCATGACAATCGGTGATTTTTACCGAAAGCGTTATGGTAAAACTGTCGAAATTTTTTGCTCAATCGCAATTATTTGTTCTTATTTAGGCTGGGTTGCCGCTCAGGTAACTGCGCTGGGCCTGGTGTTTAACGTGGTCTCAGGCGGTGCCATTTCAACTGACGCCGGTATGGTGGTTGGCACCTTGGCGGTGCTGGCCTACGTGATTTTTGGCGGGATGCTCGCCATTGCGTGGACCGATTTTATACAGATGATTGTGCTGGTGATCGGGCTTAGTATCATCGCGGTGATGGCGGGCAACCTCGCTGGCGGAGCAGATAAAGTATTGGTGCTGGCCCAGACCAATGAGTGGTTTAAATTTTTTCCGGCGCCGAAGTTGCATGATGCTTTATTCTTTTTTGCAGCGGCTATCACGATGATGTTGGGCTCGATCCCGCAGCAGGATATTTTCCAGCGCGTGATGGCCGCAAAAGACGCCAAGACAGCGTCGCGCGGGGCTATTATTGGCGGGCTCTCCTATCTGGCGTTTGCATTTGTGCCGATGTTTATCGTCGCCTGCGCGGTGCTGATCATGCCGGACGAGACCAAGGCGTTGCTGGCGACCGATCCTCAAAAAATTCTGCCCACCTTAATTCTTAATCACATGCCATTTTTTGCGCAGGTGATATTTTTTGGTGCGCTTTTATCAGCGATCAAATCGACGGCATCGGCTACCTTGCTGGCGCCTTCAACCAGCTTTGTCGAAAATATTTATAAAAACATGCGCCCGGGCTTGACCGACAAGCAGGAGCTGTTCGCGTTCCGCGTCACCTTGGCGATCTTTACCGGCTGTGTGTTGGCCTACGCGATCATCATGAAAGGCACACCGATTTATGAAATGGTGTCGATGGCATATCAAATTACGCTAGTAGGCGCGCTCATGCCGCTGGTATGCGGCCTTTACTGGAAACGTGCCACTCGTCAAGGGGCGCTTGCCTCCATCGTATTGGGGATGATGACGTGGTTAATTTTTCTGGTGACGCCGCTGGGCGCTGATTTCCCGGCGCAGCTTGCGGGCGTCGTCATGGCGGCGATTGGCATCGTTGCGGGTTCTTTGCTGACGAAGCCGCATACACATCATGCGCACCCCGACGGCCATCCCGATGCCGCTCATCCCCAAGCGCGCGGCCATCATGAGAGCATGCATAGCCACGCAGACTAGCCCCTTGCAATCGCACAGTAAAAAACGGCGCAGACAATGCGCCGTTTGCGTTTTGGTCTTTTGTATATCGTGCCATGACTTGTCCGCGGCTTGCACAAGGCTTGCCCGACCGTTGAAACAGCATCGCTATCGACGCCTCAGCCAGCATTTTTTGCGTTTCGTCGCAACCTGTTTGAGCCGGCCGCGGTATTTCAATAAAGTGAATTCATCAAACAACGCAAGCGCAAGCCTAATCGCAATCATTTAGCCAGCCGATGCAAATGCCGGGGCAAACATAAATCTTGAGATCCACATGAAAGCCAAATTCAAAGCCACTATTAAAAATCAACCTGCCGCTATCGCGCTGCTGGTCTGCGTAAGCTTCATTGCCACCTTGGCGATGACCGCATCAGCAGAAATGAACACCGATCACCCAGCGTCTTATCACGCAACAACCCACGCACCACCTTTAGTAAAAATGGCAACAATCACCGTCCATGCCAGCCGTATCCCGACTGAAAAAATGGCAACCATCGTCGTTAGTGTGCCTCGCCTAGCGCATGTCTCAGTTGCCCGCACCGCAGCATTGAATACCCAACCGTCAATGTAGCTCCGAATTTTTAATTCTCCCGTTGTATGTTGTAACCCGGTCGACGCTTTAATCGACCATTTGCCTGGGCCAATATCGGCCCAGGCATTTTTTTGAATTTTTTTGAACATAAACGCCGGATATTTTTAAGCCACATTGTAGTCATGCGGTTTTCATATTTGGCGCGCAAAATTTTAACTGATACACCTCAGTCATTCCTTCACCCATTAAAGGGGGCATAAAAAGTAGAAGCAGCAAGATGAAGCGTGCTCGTTCACCCATAACCAGATGCAATCAAGGCAGCAAAAATAACGAAAGTGTTCTATGACAATATTGGGATTAGGTGCGGTTGCAACCCTGGCCTGGGTAGGCTTGATCATCTTGGCCGTCATGATTTTGACGACGACCGCCAGTAGAGCCAGCTGGCTCCGGGCGCGATTAAAACCCAACATGCTTACTGAGACAACGGCTGTTGATAGCGCCACACCGCCGTGCTCAAAAATAATGGCACTCACCGCCCATAGCGTGGAGGCAGTCGGATCGTCTTGCCCGCATATCGTTGCCGGTTTAGCCACACGCCGTCCAGGCTTATCACCACGCTGGAAGGGTCCGCATCGAGTACATGCTGGCTAAGCGGATAGCGTCAATGGTCTAGCGGCGCGCTTTAATTTGTTTGAAAAATAAATTGGCCCCGCTGCGACGCCGCGATACCGCTAGCGAAAATGAGAGTTTTTAAAACCCTAGCATTGGCGAGGTTCTTGGCGGCATTTTGGCTAAAACGCCCCGCCAATGCTAGAGTTTGATGGAAGTCGGCCAAGCTGCCATTTTTAAAATTGCGGCGCGACGATATGTATATGAGCACATTGAGCGGTTACGTCAAAGGATTGGGGCGAATTAAAACTTGTCGCCTCGTTTCCGCAGCTGAAGTCCAGGCACGTCCTTTTTGAAGCCGCGTAACCTATAGAGATGCACAAACTAAATCGGCGCGCAGTACCAAGAGCACGCTTGTCAATCGCGCTGTCAGACAGTATCCCCGCCACACCGTAGCCCCATCACATGGACCACTCTTCATGGTTGAAATACCGCGTTTCGTCTTTTAGCGCATAAAAATAGCTGACTTCAGCGTTATGCTTTGCGCATGATGAATTTATTTCAGTTGTTTCGCGGGATCAGCTTAAAACGGGTGCTGATTTCTCTTTTGCTGACGACCGTTGGTACGACGATTGTGATGCCGTATTTCGGGCGCAATGTTAGTTTTGCGGATTTATGGCTGCGGATGTTGGTCGTGGCGATCGTGATGCTAGTGGCGCTAACGGTGGCCGGCAATCTGCCGTTGCAACGCTTCAAGCTTCCGGCCTGGTTCAAGCGCGAGCATGCACAACTGATTGCGCTGATGCTGGCGGCATTTTTCGGCACGATCCTATCCGGGTTGTTGATTGGCCGTTCGCTAACGCAAATGTTTACCGTCGAGGGCATGTTCTGGGGCGTGGTGTTTTTTACGGCTACCGGCATCACCGTCGGGATTGTGGCGGCCATGCTGCTGGTCTATCGCGAACGTGAAGCGCGTGCCCACGCCAATCTGAAAACCTCTGAGTCGACCCGCTATCAGCTCGAAAAACAGGTGCTTGAGGCGCGCTTGAAATTGATGCAGGCGCAAATCGAGCCGCATTTTTTATTCAATACGCTGGCCAATGTTCAACATTTGGTTGAAACCAATCCGCCGCTTGCCGGGCGTACGCTCGAAAGCCTAATCGCTTATCTGCGCGCTGCTCTCCCACAGATGCGCGAAGATGGCACCACGTTGGGCCGTGAGGTCAACCTGGCGCGGGCATACCTTGATATTCAGCAACTGCGGATGGGTTCGCGTATGCAGTTTTCAATTGAGGTGGCAGATGCACCGGCTGGCGCAGTATTCCCGCCGATGATGCTACTTACCCTGGTGGAAAATGCCATTAAACACGGCCTTGATCCGCTGCAGCAAGGCGGCGTTATCCGTATCTCGGCCGCGCAGGATGATGGCGTATTAACGGTTAGCGTGGCGGATACCGGTCAAGGGTTGCTGGAAGCAAGCGGTATCGGCGTGGGCCTCGTCAACATCCGCGAGCGCTTGGCGGCCTTATACGGAAAAGCCGCCGGCTTGGCGCTGGAAGAAAATGTGCCTAGCGGTGTCGTGGCGCGGATTTCGGTTCCTTTCCACACCAGCGCCCGTGCCTGTGCTGCGATCGCAGATTTCCAAGCCCGTGAAGTGCAAGGATAATCCCGATGCCGACCGCGCTAATTGCCGATGATGAGCCCTTGCTGCGCGAGCAAATCAAGCTGCGCCTTGCCAAGCTATGGCCTGAATTAACCATCGTCGCTGAAGCAACCAATGGGGCCGAAGCGCATAGTCAATATGAGAACCTTGAGCCCGATATTGTGTTCCTCGATATTCATATGCCGGTGATGAACGGCCTTGATGCAGCCCATTTGATGGTGAGCGGTCGTGAGCGAGAGCGTCGCGTACAGATCGTTTTTATTACGGCTTTTGATACCCATGCGGTCGAAGCATTTGAGCGTGGCGCGATCGATTATGTGCTGAAACCGTTTAACGAAACACGTTTGGCCGAGACCATTGACAGGCTCAAGAACCGCATCCAGAGCGCCCCTTCAGGCATATCGTCAGGCGTGGGCGCAGTCGAACAGCAACCTTATTCTGCGGGCGACGAGGCCGCTAAATTAAGGTTGATCTTGCGCCAGCTTGACGTTCAAATTGCCCAAATCAAACCCGGCACTGCCTATCTGCAATGGATTAAGGCCAGCGTTGGACAAACGGTGCGGTTGATTCCGATCGGTGATGTGGTTTATTTCCAGTCGGATGAAAAATACACCCGCGTCGTGCTGGAAGACGGTGAAGTTTTGATCCGCAAACCAATTAAAGAATTGATTGAAGAGCTTGATCCGGATCGCTTCTGGCAAATTCACCGTGCCACCATCGTTAATATCCACGCGATTGCGGGCGTGGTACGCGGGCTGCGCGACCAGGCCGATTTAAAACTCAACAATCGTGCTGAAACCTTAACCGTGAGTCGTAACTACACCCACCTGTTCAAGCAAATGTGAGCTAGCCTGGCCGCTGGCTCCTTGCCCTTGGCCGCGCCAGAGTAACATCCGCGCCGCCTGCATTCCGTGCCGTCATTTCTGCAAATCAGCTTTACGCGCTTGAGTGGGCGTCGTTGCCCCGTTATTCTGGCGTTAAGTCAAGAAGCGGTCAGTCAATTGCACGCGACACCACGTAAACTGATAAAAACGGAAATCAATATGTTCAAAGCGATCGGCACGTTCATTTATAAAACACCTTGGTGGGCCATGATCCTGCTGGGGTTTTCTGTGTTGCTGTTTTTGGTGGTGTTCGCCACCCCGTTCCAGCTTATTCGGTTGTCAGAAAGCGGCGCGACCGTTGAGCAGCGGCGAGCCATTAAAAAAGAAATTGATTCTGCGGTAGGCGATTCTGCGCTCGGTGTTGCCGAAGGGATTGTTGCAACCATGCGCGAGCGCGCCTATGATCCGGTGCGCCGCGCCGAGCTGGATCGCGCTAAAGATGAAATCGCCCGCGCCCGCCAGGAAATTTTCAAGGCACAGAAGAGTGTCTCAAAAGCGGTTGAGGGGGCAGCCGCAGATGCGGGTGAAGCCGCCCGTGAAACTGCGCGAGACGTAGCCGCAGCCGCCATTGAAAGTGCTAAAGAAGCCGCCCAAACAGCATTGGATGGGGCCCGCGAAAGCCGTGAAACGATTGAAGAAGCGCGGCGTGATGTCGAGGCTTCACTCAAATCAGCCGGTGTCAAATCACCCGAAGCGCTGAAGTCGCTTGACGCGCAAATTACGGCGGCCAAGGCACAGGAAATCGCCGCCAAAAAAGCCCTTGATGCACTGAAAAGCACTGCGTCGGCCGATATAACATTCAGCCTTGGCTCTGATGGACTACAGTTTAAGGATAAAAAAGGCGCCTCGTCTGCGGGTGTTGTTGCTGCTG
>JAYWCO010000336.1:0-4534 GCA_043780475.1 Burkholderiales bacterium
GCGGCTCCCAGGCCGATTAGCATGAAGCTTTGCAGCCACACGAGGGTGACCTCCTACATCATTGGTAGAGGTATAGTTGCAAGTCTCAGTAGCGGAGCCAATGATAATCAATGTGTGTCGGACGTTAAGAAATACTTTGGACAAACGCTGCTCAATACGCCCGCTACAAATGTTCCTTTCATCGGCGACTTAACCGCATGGATTAACTGGGCAAAAAACTATGAGTACGGTGCAGCTTGTGTCGCTTTAAAAGCAGAGCAGATTGCTAATAGTTGTCAACAATGAATACAACCTTGAAAGCCCAAAACGTAATGTCTACGAACCGCAAATATGTTTTGTTCGCGGCGATTATTCTAGCGGCCATTGTAAGCTGGTTTGCACTGAAGGAGCCTGCAAGTCATTCAACTGGAGCGCCAACGGTTGCACCTGCCGGATCGACTGGGGGCCTCGGTAAAGCGGCCACGAGCATTCTAAAATCCATCCCACAAATAGTAGCGCGCTCCGATGTTACCTATCGACCAGGGCAGACGCGGGCAACCCAGCAATATATGGGCACGATTGATTCCAAAAGCATTACGTCAGACTGGTGGCTTTATGCGCGCTCTGAAGACGAAGCGCTATGGATGGATTTTTATGGCTATCCCACCCCTGCGGAAGAGGCTCGCCTGCGAGCCATGTCCGAAGCTGATCTCAAATCGTTGGCCGATGCGGGTGACACCAACGCAAGGGCTCATTACTGGTCGCGCGCCATGATCGGTGCCTTTGATAAAAACGACCTACAACGCTTAAATATAGCCAGCGGACAAATTGGGGGAGATGCTCGTTAAGGGGGCGGCATATCAAGCAATGACGGTTATGCAGGGATACGGAAAATTGCTTGTTGAGTACAAAGGGCTGCCGGAGTCGGAGCGTACAGAAGAGCGCATCAAAATGCTCAAGCAATTCGGCGTGCTGTATAACTTGGCGCAAATTCAAGCTGAAATTTATGGTGACCTAACAGTTAGAACAATGGAGCAACAGATAAGCAATATTGCACCTGGGATACCAGGTCAAACGATGACAATGACTATTCCCGGTGTACAAATTGCTTATTTCTTAGCTAATTCTGCGCGGCAAAGAGAGCAAATGGGATTACCCCCGTTGACGATTAAAGTCAGGCCAGAAGCTCCCGAAGGCGGAGCCCCCATATATTTGGAACGAAAGTAGGGGTATAAGAATTTCACTCCTTTTTTCCGCGAATGGTGAACACGCAGAGCGAGGATCACAAAGCGGGGCGAGAGTCATGTTTCTCACGATTATGTCTCTCCTAAACAGTTTCATATTTTTGACTAACTACTCGGCGCCGTATAACTTTTCAGCGCAGCGTCTTGGCGATATTTTGCCGCCACGCGATCATGCTCGGGATGATTGCCAGAACTGATCCCGCGACCAGCATTGTTGCGGCCAGAAACCATTCTGTAGAGGTGATCGTTGGGGTAATGCTAAATCCGGTTTCGCGGGCAAAAATATTCACCAGCATGATGCTGCCGCCCCAGCCAAACACGAGGCCCAGCGCGGCTCCCAGGCCGATTAGCATGAAGCTTTGCAGCCACAGGAGGGTAAAAATAAAACTTGCTGGCGCACCCATTGCACGCAACACCGCAATTGACTGGCGGCGGGTGGATAGCGTGGCAATTATCACCAGTAATACCGCCCATAAAACCACCGCCTGCGTGGCTAGCGACAGGGCGGTCATGACTTTGCGCATATCGCCCATCACGGCATAAATCTCCACCAGTACCTCGGCCGGAAACACGGCCATGGTGCTGCTGCGGGTGATGGTATTGATCTCAGTGCGTTGCGTGCTGTCGCTACGAAACTGATATTGCGCGCGAAGCCGATACGCGTCAGCTGGAGATTTTACTCGCACCACAATCGCAGGGACGCCTTTGATTTCGTCCGCCTTCCACGGTGGGCCAAGCGTTGGCGGCGAGGTCTCGTAGTGTGTTGCGGGATTTGCTGTGGAGCGTGTTGCAGACTGGTCTGCTACGCTGTGCTGATCATTGTGTTGAGCCATCGATGCGCCGGTATGAATCCCCCAAATCGCTTCTATCGGTACCAAAATTGCGTTGTCCCACGCCGTACCGGATTTGGGTAAACGCCCGACTACGCCAAATTTAAAACCATGTTTATGTTCGTCAATTGATGGTGCGGCTATGTTGCCGTGAGTGAGCTGAAAATAGGTGTCAACGGATAAGCTGACATTGCTGCCGATCACGGCCTCATCGCGGGCTGCAAAGTTGCGGCCCTCGGCCAGACGAATGCATGTGCCGTCGGTAACGAAATCACGGCTGGTGCCGATCACCGGAAAGTCGCCTACATAATCGCCGACTGCGATGGGGGCCGCGTATTCAATGCCTCTATCAAGCTGCAGGCGTGGCAGCACATCATCGGCCAGCAGCGGCATTGCAGCCGCTTGCAGATAAACCGTGGTCAACACCAATTGCGCTGAACTGCCGGGCGCACCAATGATGATGTCGAATCGATCTGCCGCGCGCGCACTTGCTTCGCGCAACGCCCGCTCACCCGCACTGATCGCAATCGCGAACGCGACGGCGACTGCGATAAGCAACACGATAGCAATAGCGCCCACAAGATGACGGCGTAATTCGGCGATGGCCAGCGGTAGTGGATTAGGCATGGGGTGAATGATGGGCGGTGAGGGGTGATTAGTGCTTAGTGCCGCAGCATAATTTTGCCGTGAGTCATATCGTAAATAGCATCGAATCCTGATGCAATGTCGCGATCATGGGTTGCCACGATCAAGGTGCTGCCTTGTTCACGGCAAAGTTCCCGCAGCAGCGCGGCAATTATCTGTGCGGTGTCCATATCCAGGCTGGCCGTTGGCTCATCGGCCAGCACCACACGCGGTACGGTCAGCAGGGCGCGGGCAACCGCGACCCGCTGCTGCTCACCCCGCGACAACAGCGCAATATCGGCATGGGCACGCACGCCCACTCGCGTTAGCAGCATCTGCGCACGTTCGCGTTGTGCGCTGCTTGGCGTAATCGCGGTAAAGCGGGTGGGCAACAGCACGTTTTCCAGCGCCGATAAATACGGAAATAAATGAAATTGCTGAAACACCAATCCCAGGTGATGGCGACGCCACGCATCCTGCTGGCGTGCGTTCATGTTGCACAACTCAGCAGCGTCCCAGCAGATCGTTCCAGAGGTCGGTTTTTCGATGGCGGCTAACATATTTAGTAACGATGTTTTGCCGCAGCCGGATGGCCCGCATAGCGCCACTTGTGCGCCGCTGTGCAATGACCAATCGGCATCATGCAGCAACGTGATCAATGCCGATGGATGTGACGACGATGGGGATAAGGACGGGGACGATGACGGCGTGATGAAAGTCCGCTCGCGCGGATACGCAAGGTTTACGCCTTGCATATTTAATGCCGTCGTCATCACACAATTTTCTGAATAAATCGCGACCATCAGCGTAGCTTTTGATATTCAGCATCAACGATCCGCACCTGGCTAACAAAGCCAGTCACACGATCTATTTTTGAGCCCAGCTCAAGCCGTCCTGTGATCGCCATTGGCGCGGCGCTATGCGGTTGTTGCCCGATGCTTCGCGGATACACCACCATGATGTCAACCGGCCAATCTGCATCCGTGCTGCAAAACGGACACACCGATGCGGGTGCGCGCATCAGCACAAAAAAGGCCGCTTCAGCTTTTAGTGGTGGCGCCAAATAGCCCAGCACCCGCACGTTCTTTCCAGCCAGCGCCAATGATTTCGCTTTGACTGTAAACTCCAGGCCAAGCACGCCATATGTCGCGTACAGCTCATCAAAACGCAATTCAGGGGTGGCACTGGCAGCGTCAGCAATCTTTTCTGCCGCATTTGCGTGATGCCATGATGCGCTTGGCAGCCACAAAAAAAGTATCACCCACGCCGCCCTTGAAACACAATTTAATTTTTTAGAAAACGCCGTATTGCCAGTGAATTGGTGGGCGGGAATTATGGGTGCAGAAGGCGTCACGGCTTTTGTACAGGTGCATCCACCTGAGTTCTGCGGGCGTTGGTTTTAACGATAGCGTTGGGTTTAACTTTGGGTTTAGCTTTCACCGGCGGCAGTGACTTGCTCGTGGCCTGGCCCAAGCCCAAACTATTCACCATCACGCGGAAAACCTCAGTGTTATCCATAAAGCCTTTGAACTGCTCCGAGCCTGGACCAATGGCGGTCAACACGGCATCATCAGCAGTATGCGTGCCTTGATCGGCGGCGCGCGGACCAACGCCTGGCAAGTTGCCCGTGCGCAAAATCGCACCGGGAATATCCTTGTATACCGGATTGGCGACGATATTTCCTTTCTCATCTTTTACGGCAGGCACGAACGGACCATCCAGCTTGGGCTTGAAGGTTTCGTAATAGTCGGGCGTGTTGCCATAAAACAGCGCAAGACGTTTGCTGACATCCACCGATGGAGGGTAGCCGTTGGCGTCGGCTGGTGGATAATTCGGATACCCAGCCTGCTCATAAAC
>JAYWCO010000337.1:0-2054 GCA_043780475.1 Burkholderiales bacterium
TTGCCCGGCTTTATCAAAGAAATGGCTAGCCGCCGCTGGACGGTGCTGACTGGCGTGAATACCTTGTTTAATTCACTGCTGCATCATCCTGACTTCAAGAAGCTGGATTTTTCGGCCGTGAAATTATGTTTAGGCGGCGGTATGGCGGTGCAACGTGCGGTGGCGGTGCAATGGCAACAGTTGACCGGCAAGCCGCTGGTGGAAGCGTATGGTTTGACCGAAACCTCGCCAGGCGCCACCGCTAATCTGGTTAATCTGCGCGAATACAGCGGCAGCATTGGCCTGCCATTACCGTCTACTGTTATCACCATTCGCGATGATAACGAAGTCATTCTCGGCATCGGCGAAACCGGGGAAATTTGTATCGAGGGGCCGCAAGTCATGAAAGGCTACTGGCTGCGCCCGGATGAAACGGCCAAAGTGATCACACGCGACGGCGCGTTCAAAACCGGCGATATCGGCATCATGGACGCTAAGGGTTTTGTCAAAATTGTTGATCGTAAAAAAGACATGATCCTGGTCTCGGGCTTTAATGTGTACCCGAACGAAATTGAAGATGTGGTGGCGTCCTGCCCCGGCGTGCTTGAGGTTTGCGCGGTGGCGGCGGCTGATGAAAAATCAGGCGAAATCGTTCGCGTGGTGATTGTTAAAAAAGATCTCGCGCTCACTAAAGCGCAAGTGCTGGATTACTGTAAAGCGAATCTCACCGGCTACAAAGTGCCGAAAATTATTGAATTTTGGGATGAGCTGCCAAAGACCAATGTGGGCAAGGTGCTGCGCCGCACCGTAAGAGATACACCAGCCAACATCAACGCAAACGCAAACACCAACAGCGCGCCAAAATAATCTTGGCGTGTAAGTGATACCGTAGCAAAAGAATACGAGGAGGAGGAGGAGGAGCAGCAGCAACAGCAGGCAGTAAAGCCATCCCGTAGCAGCACGCCCACTGAGGTTCAATCCATAATGAGCCCGGTGGGTTTTTTATGGAGTCGGGCATCAGACAGTGATATGCCCGCGACCGATTTCAATCACGCGGCCACTGACGTAAATTTGCCGCTTGGCATCCACGCGCAAGCCCATTTGGCATGGGCGACCAATGGCCGCACCTTGGCTAATCTCAAATTCAAGCGGTAACGCAACACCCGCCCCCAGCATCCAGCCGCCCAGATTGGCGGTGGCTGAGCCCGTCCCCGGATCTTCGACCACGCTGCCGTATTTTAAAAAGAAAAAGCGTGAGAGTAATTTATGCGATGCGCCTTTATTTCCGTCAGGCGCAAAAATATAGGCCATCGAGCGGCTCGGCGCAACGGGTAATGCGGTACTTGAAAATTGCGCCAATAAATCCGCGCGGGGTTGCGCCCGCCTTACCGCGTCCGCATCTGCCAACGGCACAATCAATTGCTCACTACCGGTGTTTACCCAGCGGGCACCGGGCAGAATCTCACATTTATGCAAACCCAGCATGGCCGCAATGGCGGCATTTGAAATCGTGCGATCGCGAAATAATGGCGCGCCAGCCTTTAATGTCCAGCGCGACTCAATCGCACTCACCGGGATCACGCCGGCTTTCATTTCCAGCGTGACACTGTCGCCCGCTTGCGTAAGCTCACGCACGACATGGGCTGAGCCTAAGGTGGGATGGCCAGCGAAGGCCATTTCAAATGTGGGCGTGAAAATTCTGACTCTTGCCGTGGCGACAGTGGAGGGCAACACAAACGTAGTTTCAGATAAATTAAATTGTAGCGCCAGTGATTGCATCTGCGCATCACTCAAACCCCGCGCATCCTCAAACACACACAGCGGATTACCGCCAAAAATGGATTCAGCAAATACATTGACAAGGCGAAAAGCAAAGGTAGTCATAGGCGTTTGGTCGAATACTTTAATGAGGGATGAAAGTGGAACTTGAAACTGTTAGGGTTGGTCTATCGTATTGGCATATAGTCAGTGATTGTAAGCTTAAGCATCGCTGCCACGACTAAATTCAAACCGAGCTGTAGACTGTTGAAAATCATCTAAGGAGAATACATTGTCATTAACTATTTTTAATATGC
>JAYWCO010000338.1:0-1901 GCA_043780475.1 Burkholderiales bacterium
AATTACTGGCGTAATAAAGCAAGGTGGTGTGCGTGGGATTATCTTTCCCACCTTCGCTGAATCCGCGGCGTATATGATGCCAGCGCACGCCGCCGCAAATATTTTGCAACAGCATGGCGCACAAAGCGGCCCACAGATAAACCGGCTGCTGGTTGTGGATTGCGGCACGCAATTCCGCCCATGCGATGTTATGAAATACGAACCATAGCGCAGCGCAGGTGAAGGCGATTTTGAGAAAAGTTGTGCGCATTATTTCTTTCGCCAATATTATTTTTTTTTGTAGACGCGATGCGCAATGCGGCGCAGTAAAATTTCTAGCAGCGTATGCGCGACCGAGAGCAAGTTTTTAAAAGTAATCGCGTTGGATTTTCCAGTGCGTTGCTCGATCATGGTGATGGGAATTTCTTTATAACTAAATCCCTGGTCGAGCAGCAACGTCAGTAAATCCGCCTGAAAGCCGAAGCCGTGCGTGTTCGGGTGCCAGCGCATGACATTATAGCGCAGATGCACGGCCAGCCCATTATAATAATGAAATTTATAGCCGGTGATGGTGTTTACAATCCATGTGTAGGTTTTGGAAATGAGCTGCCGCTTAAAGCTTTTTCCTTCGCTTGTCACATAATACGGCACCAGAATATCGGCGCTGCCGATGGCGCTGAACACGGATTTGATGCTTGATATCGGCTCAGAATTATCGCCGCAGAGCAGGCGGTAATAGGTACCTTTTCCGAGAAACGCTGCATCGAAATAATTTTGTGCGAGGCCTTTATTTTTTTTGTTTTTCCGTAGAATAATATTCATCTCAGGATGCGCGGTAATGTAGCGCTCCACCACTTGCGCCGAGTGATCTTTTGATACGTCATCAATAACAAGAATTTCATAGGCAAGTGAGAGATCTTCCATCACTTGCCGAATCGTTTCCAGTGTGTTTTTAATTAAATCCGCCTCGTTATAGCAAGAGACAAAAATGGTGAGGTCTAGCGGTGAGCCTTCGTAAGGAGCAGTGAGTTGTGCTGCACTGTGCAATGTTTGCGCAGCGGCAGAAAGTACAATATCGGCATCCCAGAATTTCTGTCCTTGCCATGTGCTCATGTCAAATACCTATAATTTGAATTGCCACTTGCTGGCGGGCGAAACCGAGATAACGATAGCTTAGCCCACGCGCTTTCACCAATTCCTGCCATGCTTTGAATTCATGATTTTCCCAGTTCGGGTAATTAAAATATTCGTCGAATAGAATTACCGTGCCTATTTGCAGGCGGTCGGCGAGTAATTCGAGAAGCGTTTTCGTGGAAGAATAGATATCGCAATCGATATGCATGAACGCGATTTTATCAGCGTGTGCGGCTTTCCAAATGGGAAGGCTTGCATCAAAAAATCCTTTATGCAATTGCACATTAGCCGGTACGGATGGTAAGCGGCCGCCCATGCTGAATGCGCCTTTGCCTAAATCAAAACCGCCCCAGCTTTCAGGCAATCCTTCAAAACTATCAAACCCGTGGAAGTTTTTATTGGGAAATTTTTTGGCCATAAAGCGCAGCGTGCCGCCTTTGAATACGCCAAATTCGGTGAAGCAACCTTGGGTGGTTGCTTGGTGGATGGCATAGTTCATCAGCTCACGCTGCGTCGAAAATCCCAGCGCATCCGGCATCTTCGCTTCGATATAATCGACGCTTTTGTGCAAGCTGCGTAAATTGCGCTCGCGTACGGGATGCACGAAGCCCACATCGAAAAGCTGGAAGCGTGCGCCGATGATTTTATACAGCCAGTATTTCACATGGAAATGGGTGACAAGCATGGTTTATGCTTCCTCTTCTGCATCGTGCTGCACCAATTCTTTCGGCAGGGATTTGGTGGTTTTAGCGCCGAGGGTTTTGAGTTTTTCGACACCGCCCACAAGG
>JAYWCO010000339.1:0-13479 GCA_043780475.1 Burkholderiales bacterium
CTGGCGAAAAAATTTGATTCGTTCGATGCCACCATGAAACTCGCTTCCATGACTGACCAAACAGCGCAGTTCGAGCAATACATTTCGGACACCAAAAAAATGCGCGCCTACCAAGGTGTGATCAACGGCCCGCTAGCCTCGCCACCCGTATCAAATACAATATCAAATACCAGCACATTAGCTGCCACGGCGTCCAAAAAATCAGTTTTCTCCACGCCCGTTAGCGCCGCGCAGCGCAGCACGGTGGATGACACTACGGTCGTGTTGTCACCTTATGATGACACCGAAGTACAGCCCGCCAGCCAATGGGCGCCTATCGCTATTTTGGTGATATTGGCAGGCTTGGTGATTGGCTTAACGGTTGCATTGTTCATCCGCTAGGCCAGATTGTCTGGGCGGTAATTCATGCCAGAGTCCTGGCGCCGCTGATTAACCGATGGATCAATCACCTGATCTGCCGAGATATTGCGCTTGATTTTTGCGCCCAGCGAGAAGGGCAAATTTTTCGATTCATCATGAATAAGCCCGCGATAATCAGGGTCGGGCAATATCGGCAACGGCGATTTATAAGCGAGCTCGGCAACGCTTGCATTGGCCAGCGACAACTTTTCTGCCATCCATGCTAATGCAATATCCGAAAGCTGCGGTTGTGCGTAGCCACCACCAATATCACCGTGGCCGCCGACAAACCAGCGCTGCTCAATACTAGCGCGTGCGTCCCAGGGTGTGTAGTTAAAATCCGCACGAAATTCATCAACCGCCAGCGCGTGAAAGCCATTTTTTACCAGCGGGTTCAGCGCGGTATCGGCGAACCGAAACAGATCAACCCGACTATTTTCCGACGCATAAACAGGCAGGCCGAGTGAGCCTACTGTGTCCCACACCGCGACCGCCTCAATCGGCACATTGCGGATCATGTGCTCTTCACCAACCTGATAACTTGCCGACTGAATCTGCAGCCACAGACTGTTGATCACCGTCTGCGCAAGATTGGCATTGCGCTGCTGCCGATAATAGGCCCACACATAAAAGCCGTAACGATAGCCGTCTTCCTTGTTCTGAATATTCAGCTTTTTATAATCCATCAAGCCCGCCTTGGTGATCATGCCGGCTAAGGCGCGAGCGGTGTAGGCACCACGACTGAAACCGGCAATGACGATCTTGTCGCCAGGCTCATAGTTGCGACAAATAAAGGTGTAGCCGCGGACAATACGCGAGATAATGCCCGCGCCAAAAGCGCCACCAAGAAGACGTTCAATAATATTGTTCGAGTCCCCTACCCCATGCAGATATTTGGCGTGCTGCGTAATGTTCCGGTTCGCATCCATCAGCACCCGCTCGCCCTCACCCATCAATTGCCACGAGTCGAGAGTATCGTCGCCGGCGAGATTGCAGTAAAGCTTTAACACATTGGTCGAGGTGGTCTGTGCCTCGTTGTCGCTGTCCACATCCCTTCCATTCCAGGTGCCATCGGCGAGAAAGACGATAATTTTCGACATGGTTTAATCCCCTACAGTTGGCCTTCGAAATATTACTCAAACCCTAGCACGGGCGCGGCTTAACAAGCATTTTTGGCTCAAGCCCAAGAGCAAGCCTTATCACGTCACTCGCGCAAAATTAAGACTTAGTTTGCGCCATCATCGTCGGCCACGCAAACGGGGCTAATACCGGTGGTGTGTGCCCTGTTATCACCATCTGCGCCACGGCTTCGCCGATCGCCGCAGAGTGCTTGAAACCGTGCCCTGAACATGCCGAGACCACCACCACATTCGGTGCGTCAGGCAGTCGATCAATCAAGAAATGTGCGCGCGGCGCATTGGTGTATAGGCAAGCTGCCGATTTGATACAGACGTCGCCTACCCCGCGCAAGTGACCCTGAATATGCTGGCTATACATCGCCGCTTTTTCAGCCGGAGTGACACGGCGGTCAACCATCGCCGCTGTCGTCGCAAATTCGCGCTGCTCGGTCGCGACCTTGATGCTTGCCACATCGCCAGGGCGATCAAATTGCGGGAAACCATAGAACGCCTCGCCACCTGCTTCGTCCCCGCCCCACGGCCAGATAAACACCGGGAATCGGTCGGGGGTGTAGTCGCTCGCGTGCAAACGATTGAGCTGAAACCAATACAACACCTGCCGCCGCACCACCAGCGAAGCCGCCAGCGCCGGTACCAGCGTGGGTAACCACGGCCCGGCGCAGGCGATGGTGGTGCCAGGGGTGTAGCACCCCTGATCGGTTTCCACGATATGGCGCGATCCTTGTGGTTGAATCGACTGCACCGTTTCGCCATAGCGCAAGGCCGCGCCATGACGCGTTGCCAACATCAAATTAGCGGTCACGCAGGCTTCCGGATTAAGGCTGCCTGCGCTGTCCTCGTAGTAGCCTGCCTCATCGCCGTCAAGTACAAATTGGGGAAATCGCGCTGCGATCTCCGTGGCCGAGAGGGTTTCATGGGCAATCCCAAACTTGCGCGCGACGCGGATCGTGTTGCCCAGGAAATCAGGCTGGTCGTGCAGCCAATTTGCCTGCCCCTCACGCCCCATAATCAAGCAGCCGCATCGGGTAAACAGTGTTTGCCGGGTCTCATCTTCGAGTTCGCGCCATAGCACCTGTGAGCGCATCACCAATGGCACAAACGCTTCACCCTCGCCGACAGCTTGGCGGGTAATACGCGTTTCGCCGTGGGACGAGCCATAAGCATGCGGCGGCGCATATTGATCCAACCCAACCACCTTCACGCCGCGCCGCGCCAGGTGCTGCACCGTCGCACTTCCCATAGCGCCCAAGCCGATCACCAGCACGTCTGGGGTGCGCAAATGGCGGTGGCTCATCGGTGCGTGGTAGCGCCACGCCGAGGATTGATCACCCTAAGCGCGACCCAAATGGGAATGCTTGATCGCGTAAATAAAATACCCCATCAATGCGCACCCCATCCATATCCCGAACACGGCGTAGGTTATCAGCGGTAAATCTTTCATGATGTAAATACAGGAAAGCACGCTGAGCCCCGGGATCAGATACGGCCCAAACGGCACGCGAAAACCGCGACCATGCTTGGCTGTTTGCGCTGCATGGGAAGCATGAAAGCGTTTGCGGCGAATGATCGGCACGGCTGCCGAGACGATGGCAAACGCACACAAGGTGCCGAGGCTCACCATATCCCACAGATACGCAGAATCAACCGAGCCTGCAACTAATGCAGTCGCGCAACACACAATGATGGTGCTCTTGATCGGCACCTGCCGTTTGCGGCTGACCTTGCTAAACGATGGGCCCATTAAGCCGTCACTCGATACCGCGTACATCACCCGGGTCTGACTGTAGAGTGAAGCTAGGGTCACGCTGAATACCGAGATCACCGCGCCCGCTGACAGCACTAGACCGGGCCAGGTATGACCGGTCACGTTTTGCAAAATCACCGCGAGCCCGGCATCCTGGCCTTCAAATTTTCCGGCAGGCTGCGCGCCCAGCGCCGTCACCGCCACCAGCATGTAGCAAACCGTGACAATAATGAGCGCCGTAATAATGCCGCGCGGCACATCGCGGCGTGCGTTCCTGGCTTCGGCACCACCGGTGGCTACCGTATCCAAGCCGATGAATGAAAAGAACACCGTGGCCGCCGCCGCCGTTACCCCCGCCATGCCGGCATGGCCCTTGCTGGTATCGGCGTTAAAAAATGGGGTGAAGTTATCGGCATTAAAACCGGATAGCGCAATCACCGCGAAGAAAATCAGGATCGAGATTTTGATCAGCACCATGGTGGAATTCGCGATGGCCGATTCGCGCACACCGCGCAGCAGCAATGCGCCACACATAAAGATGAGCAGGATCGGCGGCAGATTGATCTGGCCCCAATGGATTTCAGTGCCATTGGGGCCCGAAATAATCATCGGTGTGCGTAGTGCCTCCGGAATATGCCAGCCGAAAGCGTTTTCAATAAAGTGATTGAGATAGGCAGACCAGCCGATTGAGGTGGCGCTGGCTGATAAACCAAATTCCAGAAAAATACACGCTGCCACAATGTACGCAAAAAACTCACCCAGCGTAACGTAAATATAGGAATACGACGAGCCTGAAGCCGGGATGCGGGACGATAGCTCGGCGTAACACAAGGTGGTGAGCCCGGCCGTAAACGCCGCCAGCAGGAACGACAGAATCACCGACGGCCCGGCCTTGGGCACCGCTTCCGCGAGTGTAAAAAAAATGCCGGTACCAATGGTGACACCAACCCCCAGCATGGTCAGCGAAAATACACCCAGGGTTTTGTTGAGGCCCTCGCCCTCATGCGGCGCAAGCTCTTCATGTGCTTCGATGGATTTGGTACGAAACAGTTTTTGCCACAACGTGGATGTTTTCAAGGAAAAATTCTCAGGTGAGGAACAACATCAAGGGAGGGTGGGGAGGGTGAGCAAGGAATGGAAGGACGCCAAATGATGCGCTAGCTTACACGTCAAATGGCTCAATATTTGATACCTCATACCGGGGTCAACAAACCTGCTGCGCATTATATGTTCGCCATCGCACGGACACCGCGTGACGCACGATAGACAATCTTGAAGCAGTGCATGGTGCTTACTGCCGTGATAGTTATACCTCGATCCACCTTGTTCTAACCTGAGGCTATTGGTGTTCATTCACCAAAGCTTTTTTCCCACTCACCCCCTGAATATGAGAATAACCATGAAAACAATATCGATATACCCCATCGCCATCTTGGCGGCATTTGCCTTAAGCGCCTGTGACCGCACCGTGGTAACCCCGCCCACAACGACTGTTGTGCCTGTAGCCGTTCCAGTCCCCGTGGCCGGACCGGCAGGCCCTGCTGGTACGCCCGGCAATACCGGTGCTCCCGGCACCCCGGGCGCGGACGGCACTCCAGGCAAGCCAGGCAATACTATCGTGGTCATCCCCCCACCAGCAGAACCACCGAAGAATTAACGCGTATCAAATACGACAGCCGTGCTTGAAACAATTCATGGTTGTCGTTTTTGCGCTGAATGACTTGATAAGCGCCGTGCCAAATAAGGCGCGGATAGCCTCGTGGCTCGAAACCCGGGCAGGCGTATTTACATTTTCGAAGCATCGACTTTGGCGAGCGGCAGCAGCTGATCCGGCTTAAGCATCACCCAGCCCGTGTCAGTTTTATGCATCAGCGATTGAATCCATACGCCAGTTTTACCTTTGCGAAATACCACTGACGGCGGCGAGCCTTTCGCACCCATGGCGAAGGCCTCATCACCCAAACCGGCAATCGCCGTGCCGGGGTACTGCTATTTCCAGAACGCGTACATTGATTCGGGCTGCACAAAAAACGTCATCACCACTTTGTCGTCCGCCGTCGCAAAGTTCAGCTCGCCACCAGCACCCTTCATTGGATTCTTGGCAACAGTCTTAATGCCTGTGAGCCCGGTTGCCTTCTCGACATCGGCGACGGTAAGCACATCAGCTGCAAAGCTCAACGCGGAAAACATCAACAATAAAATCGATATAACAAAAGCCTGAATACGCATTTCTCGCTCCTGAAGAATTTAAAATTAAATGAAGCGCTTGGCATCATATTCATTTTAAAAATCAAGCATTGGCGGGGCATTTGAAGTCTTTTTGGCCTGTGAAAGCCGTGGATATTAGACTTTACAATTTTTTATGGCGTGAAACTCAAAAAATATAGTCTCAATAAGAGCTTGGCAAGCTGGAGGATTTTAAATACGCCCTGCCGGTCACGCAATGCCTTGTTTAATCCCTTGCTGAAAGCGTGGAAGAGCGCCTATTGGCTACGTCCCGCTCTCGATGAGCATGTCATGCGCTATTTGAACGTGATCGTTACGAGATCAGTGCATCAAGTTCCTTTGAAAATCGCTGCGGCTCGAGAATAAAACCTAACGAAATTTGTAGGGCGGGCTGAGCAACGCGAATCCAGTCGAATGCGCTGTTACCTTTTGTTTCCAATCGCTCAGCGAGTACGTACCCCGGCTCACCTGCTATCACGTTAATTGCTTATTAACCCTCGAAACAGAACCTTTTGTGGTGTTGCCAACCTAGCGCACTACAACCGGCCTGCAATATTTTTGGAGATCCCCAAATGAAAAAGATAAATATCCGATTACTCATTCCTATCGCCCTGGTCGCAACCGTACTCAGCGGCTGCGTGGTGTCCCCAGTCGGTGTGCGACCGGTGTTTGTTGCACCGGCTGGCGTCGTCTACGTCGCCCCCACCTACGTCATCCCAGCGCCCGGCTACGTGTGGGCATATCATCGCGACTACGGCTGGGGTTGGCACCATCCAAGTTATGGCTGGCATCGCGGCTGGCGTTGAGTGCATCGTGTAGTGCATCTTGTGAGGCGGGCTGAGCAACGCGAATCCCGCCGATGTGATTCAAATTTTCACATAAACCCGCACAAACTAACGAACCTACACCACGACTTCTTTACCGGTTCTGGATAGTCCAACAAAATTTACTTTTTCAAGTTGATTCTGAAGGCTTGCAATTTGCTCTTTTACACGCACTTCCCTAGCTTTCAAGGTTTCGTCCCATTTATCTATCTTTGAAACCTTTTGGTCGATATCGTGAAAATAGCCAGTACGTTGTTTTTCAATGTCATGCTTTAGTGATCTAGCTGTCCAAAGCAATAAGTCTTTTGGTAATGCCTCTGTGAGATACCTCACGCGCATCATTTCGTTAGATGCGAGTTCTGCTGATGCCTTTTCAAAAGCATAAAAAAAATTAGATTCGACGTTATCGAATTTCCCTTCAAGGTAGATCTGCTCTCGAAGAAATGCATAGGCGTAAAAGTCCATCCAAAACAAATCTTGCACACCAATTTTTTCGCTTGCAGCTAGCTGACGTCACTCTTCAAATGCAGTTTGGTGGTTAGCTTCAAACATTGGTGCTTCTCGCCCAAAGCTTAATTCGTTAAGCGCCCTACTGATTGCCGGAGCAGCAGCTTTGGCGAGAGCTATTTCCGCCGGGTCAGAACTAGCACTTGAGAAATGATTAATCGCTTCAATGACATTCTCAATCTGCTGCTTTGAAAGCTTAATTTTTGCCATCACTAACTCTCCTGATCTAAATTTTCAAACGGTACAAGTAACGGCGCAAGGATCATGCTTTGCCTATTGCCTCTCGCACAAGAAGCAAAATCAGGCCCTGCGAATTCAATCTCGAACATCATTTCCGACCCAGCCAATACCGAGGTCTTCTTCGCTGATGCGCAATCGCCAAGACTTGAATCTCGTTTTGACCAACCCTGAAAAGGATGGTAGACGGAAAGCGCTGCAGGTGCGCGATACGGATTTCTGGTGGTGCTTCAATAGGGGAAAGTAGCGGCGACTCGACGACCCTGTGCATCGCGACTTCAAATTAAGCGAGGTAATCGGCTCCCAAACCCGGCGCACGGCTCTCATGAAACGCAACACTGTCGAGATGTTCCGCTGCGGCTGCAGGGTGAAGTCGGTAGGTCATTTCAACAATTTCTTTGCTGCCTCACGAACCTCGTCGGCTGAAAACGTGCTCACCGCACCGCTGTCGATATCTTCAACGCGACGAACAGATTCTTTTCTCCACAGTTGTGCAATTTCGGCTTCACCCTGGATTTCCAGACTCAACAACAGCTTGTGCGCCAGTTCCGCGCGCTGCGTTTCAGGTAAGTGCAAGGCGGCATCTTCAATAGTGTTGGTTGTCATTTTAAATCTCCTTCAGTCGAATCAATCAAAAGGGTCAGCATGAATTAATTTTGACGAATTACGCGTGCAACGACCGCAGCGCAAGTTTCGGCTCGACAGAAACAATTTTCAGGAGCGCTGCCGCAGGTCCCGTCGGTTGACGCCGCTTCTGCTCCCAGTTTTGCAATGTCTTGATACTCACCCGCATCAGCTTCGCAAACTCGTCTTGTGTCAGTCCCACGCGTTCACGTACCGCCTTGACATCGGTTGACTCAACCTTAAAGCTGCGCGACGCTTTCGCCTTGCCATGCGAGATTGTCTTGGCTTCTTTCAAGCTTTGCAACAAATCGTTGAACAGTGCTTTTTCCATCTTCAAAGTTCCTTCACGTAGGCTTGGAGGATTTCAGTTTCCTTGTCGGAAAGTGTGTCCTTTTTAGATTTCGGATATATCAAAAGCATGTAAATTTGATCCCTTGGTTTTGCCCAGTAGTAAATCGTTCTAACGCCACCACTCTTGCCGCGCCCATCTACCGCGAACCGCATTTTTCTGATGCCCCCGCCGCCACGAATCAAATCGCCATACTCCGGATCGAGCAACAACACATTTTGCAACTCCCGGTATTCGTCGTCGCCCAGAAAACCCAAAACCAATCTGGTAAAAACAGACGTCTCAATAAATTCCATATTACAGTCTATCCGCCATTGGCGTATAACGCAAATTCACGTTGTAGATTAAATACCCCGACAATACGCCACAGCCTGCTCCACCCGCTCCACCGCAATAATCTCCATGCCTTCAATCTTATGCTTCGGCTTATTCGCCTTGGGCACAATCGCATGCGTAAAGCCGAGCTTGGCGGCTTCGCGCAATCGTTCCTGCCCGCGTTGCACGGGGCGGACTTCGCCGGCCAGGCCGATCTCGCCGAAGACGACGTGTTTGGCGGGGAGTGGTTTGTTTTTGAAGCTGGAGACGATGGCGAGCAGCACCGCTAAATCAGCACCTGGCTCATCAATGCGCACGCCGCCGACGGCGTTGATGAACACATCCTGATCGAACACCGCGAGGCCGCCGTGGCGATGCAGCACCGCTAACAACATGGCAAGACGGTTTTGTTCGAGGCCGACGGAAAGGCGTTTGGGGTTCATGCCGTGGCTGTCGTCAACCAGCGCCTGGATTTCAACGAGCAGCGGACGCGAGCCTTCCTGCGTGACCATGACGCAGGAGCCTGAGACATTGGTATCGTGCTGCGACAGAAAAATCGCAGAGGGGTTGGTGACTTCGCGCAGGCCTTTTTCGGTCATCGCGAACACACCGATTTCGTTGACTGCGCCAAAGCGATTTTTGACCGCGCGGATCAGGCGAAATGAGGAGTGGGTGTCGCCCTCGAAATAGAGCACAGTATCGACCATATGCTCCAGCACACGCGGCCCGGCGAGTGCACCCTCTTTCGTTACATGTCCAACGAGAATTAAAGTTGTGCCGCTCGATTTCGCCATGCGCGTTAGGTGCGCGGCGCACTCGCGCACTTGGGCGACGGAGCCGGGCGCGCTCGTCAATGCGGCAGAATAAACGGTCTGAATGGAATCGATCACGGCGACTTGCGGTTTCTCGGCAGCAACCACGTTGAGGATTTTTTCCAGCTCAATTTCGGCGAGCAGTTTTACATCGTGCGTATCGAGTGATAGCCGCTTCGCGCGCATGGCGATTTGCTGCGGGCTTTCTTCGCCGCTCACATAGAGAACGCTGTTACTGGTGGAAATACTGGCGAGCGCCTGCAACAGCAGCGTCGATTTGCCGATGCCCGGATCGCCGCCAATCAACACTACACCGCCCTCCACCAGCCCACCGCCGAGCACCCGATCAAATTCGCTGATGCCGGTCGGTTTGCGCGGTACATCTTCAGCGCGAACCTTCGATAGTGATTGCACCACGCCGCGTTCAGCCGCCACACCCGCCAGCGTGGAGAAGCGGTTGGTGGATGTTGATGCCGGTTCGGCAACTGTTTCAACCAGCGTATTCCACGCATGGCAGCTCGGACATTGGCCTTGCCATTTGGGCGATTGGCCACCGCATTCGGTACAGGAGTAGATTGTTTTTGGTTTAGCCATTTTTGGTTTTATAAATTAATGTAATGATCGATGATGGTGCGGACATGCGGACAAGTAGGCAGAGAAGCAGACTCACTCCACTTCCACTATCGGCACCCGCGCCGTTACGCCGCAAAAAAGTTCATATGAAATCGTGCCAGCTGCTTTGGCGACTTCATCGGCCGAGAGGCCCTCGCCCCATAGCGTGACGGGCGCGCCGAGGTGGGCGTGGGGTATGTCGGTGAGATCAACGGCCAGCATATCCATCGACACGCGGCCAATGGTGCGGGTATGCGCGCCGCTGACGAGTACCGGCGTGCCTTCGATATTGTTGCCGGGCGCATGGCGTGGATAGCCGTCGGCGTAACCGCAGGCGACGATACCGATACGCATTTTTTTTTGCGCCGTGTAAGTAGCACCGTAGCCTACCGTGTCGCCGATGGCCAGGGTTTGCGTGGCGATGATTTCGCTGCGCAATGTCATCACCGGCTTCAGGCCAAAGTCAGCCGCAGTCTTGCTATCGAACGGTGACGAGCCGTAGAGCATGATGCCGGGGCGCACCGAATCACGATGGGTTTCAGGATAGCGCAGCAACGCGGCTGAGTTGGCGAGACTCTGGGCGAAGCGTTTTTTTACAAACGCTGGCCTGGCCGCTTTGACGATTTCTTCAAAGCGTTTTAATTGCGCGGCAATACCTTGCTTACCGTCAGCTGTGGCGAAGTGGGTCATGAGCGTGACCGCGCCAACATTGCGGTGGGTGGCGGCAGTATTGACAGCGAAGCCTGAGAGCCCGCCCTGCAAACCGAGGCGGTTCATGCCGGTATTGAACTTGAGAAAAACATCAAGTGGCGCTTCCAGTTCGGTATCGGCAATGGCTTTAATTTGCTCCAGATTGTGCACCACCGGGGTGAGGTGGTGGCGGGCAAAAATCGCCAATTCATCAGCGCCGAAAAAACCTTCGAGCATGAGGATTGGCTGGGTTACACCTTTGGTGCGGAGTCTTATGGCACTGTCAATTTCGAGCGTTGCAAAGGCATCTGCATCGCGCAGAGTACGCGCGACCCAATCAAGCCCGTGCCCATATGCGTTGGCTTTGACCACCGCAAAAACCTGTGACTTCGGTGCTTTGGCTTTGGCCAGCGCGTAGTTATGAAGCAACGCTTTATTCGAGAGTTCGGCGCGGATGGGGCGCATGCTTCACCTGATTAAGCTTTTGGTTTGCGAAAATATTGCTTATTCGTAGTTGGCCGTTCTGTCGCCAGCATAATTCATAAATCGTGTGTTTTGCCCCAGGAACGTAAGTCTGACAGTGCCAATCGGGCCGTTACGCTGTTTTCCGATGATGATTTCTGCTGAACCTTTTTCAGCGCTATCGGGGTTGTAAACCTCATCGCGATAGATAAATAAAATCACGTCGGCATCCTGCTCAATCGCACCGGATTCGCGCAGATCACTCATCACGGGGCGTTTATTGGGGCGCTGTTCCAGAGAACGATTTAGCTGGGAAAGTGCGACTACCGGCACCTTTAATTCCTTCGCCAGCGCTTTGAGAGATCGTGAGATTTCGGAAATTTCAGTGGCGCGATTTTCACCGCTGCCGGTGGCCGACATGAGCTGCAAATAATCAACCACGATTAAGCCCAGGCCCGCGTATTGGCGCCACATGCGGCGCGCACGGGCGCGCAACTCCAGCGCATTCAGCGCCGGGGTTTCATCGATATGTATCGGCGCATCGTTTAACTTGACCAGCGCCTGGTTCAAGCGATCCCAATCACGCGGCTCAAGTCGACCGGTGCGAAGACGCTGCTGATCGACCTTTGAAATCGAGCTTAAAAAACGGCCGGCGATTTGAGTGCCGCCCATCTCCATAGAATAAATCAGCACCGGCAGGCCGAGGTTCAAGGCAACGTGCTCGGCCAGGTTCAACGCGAAAGCGGTTTTGCCCATCGACGGACGACCGGCAACGATGACCAGATCACCATCCTGCATGCCGGACGTCATTTCATCGAGATCAACAAAGCCGGTGGCCTTGCCAGTCACAGCGGAAGGGTTTTTAGCCAGCTCATCGAGCCTCGTCATCACCTCGGACAATAAATCTGACATCACCGCAAAGCCCTGTCCGCCTTTGCGGCCCATCTCGGCAATATCAAAAACTTTTTTCTCGGCCTCATCGAGCAATTGGCGGGCTTCGCGGCCATTGGGTGAGTAAGAATCATCCGCGATTTCTTCACCCACACGCGCCAGGCGGCGCATGATGGCGCGTTCACGCACGATCTCGGCATAGAGCCGGATATTGGCTGCGGAAGGCGTGCCTTCGGCGAGGCTGTGCAAATAGGACATACCGCCAATATTTTGTAAGTCCCCATTCATTTGCAGACGTTCGGCCACGGTCAGCACATCCGCAGGCTTGTTATCTGCAATGAGTTTGGAAATGGCCTGATAAATACGACGATGATCGTCGCGGTAAAAATCTTCCTCGGCCACAATATCGCCGATTTTGTCCCATGCCTCATTGTTGAGCAGCAGGCCGCCCAGCACTGATTGCTCAGCCTCGATGGAGTGTGGGGGCAGCTTGAGCGAGGTAATGGCGCTATCCGTCGCGTAGCTTGGTTTGAATGGATTGGAAGGCCCGGAAGGGTTGGAGGCGGCGGCGGCGGGCGTTCCCGATGGATCAGGTGTGGAAAAAACAGCGGCCATAGTGTTCAGACTAAAAAAGGTGAAACTGCTTAATGTGCGATATTGTGCGCCCCCAGTTATACACAGGCAATGCACAAGGCGGTGCGAATTCGGGGGATAGCCTGTGGATAAGCGGTGAATAAAAAAGGGCTGCCTAGGCAGCCCTTCTTAATCATCTTGCGTCTGAAGCGGTGCGACTAAACGTGTTCGCCCAGTACGGAGACCGTAATTTGAGCTTTTGCGTCAGTGTGCAGATTTAACGTCAGCGGGAAATCACCAATGGTTTTCAACGGGCCATTAGGCATGACCACCTCGGCTTTTTTAACATCAAAGCCTTGCTTGGTCAGCGCTTCAGCAATATCAGTGTTGGTGACGGAGCCGAACAAACGACCATCAACACCGGCTTTTTGCGTGACTTGAACCATATAGCCTTCGAGCTTTGCAGCGCGGGCAACCGCAGCAGCCAGGATTTCCGCCGCTTTCTTTTCCAGCTCAACGCGGCGCGCTTCGAATTCAGCTTTGTTTGAATCAGTGGCGCGCTTAGCTTTGCCTTGCGGGATAAGAAAATTGCGGGCGTAACCATTTTTAACGGTCACAACATCACCGAGCAGGCCAAGATTAACAACTTTTTCCATCAAAATAATTTGCATAATTTTATCCTTGTCCGATCTTTAAATTAATGAAGATCGGTGTAGTGAATCAGCGCGAGAAAACGTGCACGCTTGATTGCCACATCCAACTGGCGTTGATATTTGGCTTTGGTTCCAGTGATACGGGCCGGAATGATTTTGCCGTTTTCGTTGATGAAATCTTTCAGGATGCCGATATCTTTGTAATCGATCTGAACAACTTTTTCTGCGGTGAAGCGACAGAATTTTTTGCGGCGGAATAAACCACGATTAGGATTGCGTGTGTCTTTTTTGTTCTTGTCGAACTTTTTACCGCGGGGTGATGGACGGGGCATGATTAACTCTCACTTAACATTTTGAATTGGGTAATGTGCAATATAGGCGCGCTGCTATATCGGTTCTTCTGGCTTAAAAAGCCTTTAACT
>JAYWCO010000340.1:0-3714 GCA_043780475.1 Burkholderiales bacterium
CTTCGGAGGCACGGAATACACCGTCAGCGCCGACCTTGCCTTGTGCCACCACACCCTTACCTTCTTTGAACAAATCAGGAAGGATGCCGGTGTAGCTGACGGGAATCGTCTGCATGGTATCGGTTACCGCAAACCTAACCGTCAAGCCATCAGGCTGGCGTTGCAGGCTGCCTGCCGTTACCAAACCACCGAGCCGAAACACCCGATCCTGCGGCGCTTTGTGTTGGGCGACCTCACTCGGCGTAAAGAAAAATACGAGGTTGGAATTGAACGCGCGCAATGCCAGCGTAACCGCCACGGCGATCACCACTAGCCCCAGCGCAATCCACATAAACCGCCTATAACGTGCCTTCATGATTTCACTCTGCTTTCAATTTGCGCTTGCTTATTTTCCGCTTACTTTCACTTATTTAGCTCTACGGCTGTGGGTTAATTGTTGCTGAACGCGCTTAATACGCAACCGCAGCAAGATGATCTCAACGGCTATCGCTAACGCCACCGCGCCGAATGAGCCCCAAATAAAAATCGCACGCCCATCCATCGAAAAAAAATTATTCCAGTTCATCGGCATGCTTTCATGGCGTGAGTTGATGCTGCTTGTTTAGCCTGTCCACCTTATTCGGCGCATTCGGTGCATCCAGCCAGCTAGCCGCACGGCCAGCCTCCAGCTCACGTTCAATAATAATGGCGCGAACTCTCACCAACGCAACCGCAATCGCATACAGCCAGCAGGCCAGCGCCATCACCAGCATGCCGAGCGCCATTATCGACGCCATCTTCGAGCCGGATGTGACCGATACCGACGCGCCTTGATGCAACGTGTTCCACCATTTAACCGAGAAATAAATAATCGGCACATTGACCGAGCCGACGATGACCAATAATGCGCCCGCTTTATCGGCGCGTTTTTCATCCTCGATCGCATGCGTGAGTGCAATATAGCCAACATACAAAAATAATAAAATCAGGGTTGAGGTCATCCGCGCATCCCACACCCAATAAGCACCCCAAGTGGGCTTGCCCCACAGCGCGCCCGTCCATAGTGCGAGCACCGTAAACATCGCGCCAGTCGGGGCCAATGCCTCCATCATCATCGATGAAAGCCGGGTATTAAAACTCAGCGCCAACACAGCATAGACGGCCATCACCAGATAAATAATCATCGCCATCCACGCGGTCGGCACGTGAATAAAAATAATCCGATAAACCTCGCCTTGCTGAAAATCGGGTGGCGCCAGATACAACCCTAAATACAAACCCACCGCCGCCAGCATCGCGGCCAGCACCGCAAACCACGGTATCAACTTACCGGCAAGCGGATAAAAAGTGACGGGAGACGCATATTTATAAATATTCATCGGTAAATTCTCACCCTGCACACGCTCGGTTTCATGACATCAATCCAGCGAAATTTTAACGGCTGCGGCGACCGCAAATGGCGTGGCCAAACTTCCTACTAACAGCCCGGCCGCCAATAGCGATAGATTGGCGCTGTAGTCCAGCCCGCCGGCCACTGCCTCCACCGCCCCCGCGCCAAAAATTAGCACCGGAATATACAGCGGCAAAATCAACAAGGCCACCAGCACCGAGCCGCCACGCACTCCCAGGGTCAGCGCTGCACCAATCGCACCGAGCATCGACAGTATGGGGGTTCCCAGTATAAGACTCGCCACCAGCACCCCAAGTTCACGCCCATCTAGGCCAAACTGCAAGCCCAGCAGCGGGGCGATGATGGCGAGCGGCAAGCCGCTCGCCAACCAATGCGCCACCATTTTACCGGCAACAATCAGCGGCAACGGAAACGGCGAGAGCATCAACTGTTCCAGCGTACCGTCCTGGTAATCATGAGCAAACAGGCGTGGCAACGTCAGCAACACAGACAGCAGCGCGGCTACCCACACCACGCCCGGCGCGATGCGCTTGAGTAGCGCTGCCTCAGGCCCGACCGCCAACGGAAACAAGCTGACCACGACAACAAAAAATACCAGCGCCTGAATCACCTCGCCTTTGGCACGAAACACGAGCCTTGTGTCCCGCATGGTCGCGCGCAAAAAGCCCTGTTCAGGCGCGAAATCAGCTTGGGCAAGGCCACCTTGAATCGGCTCGAAAGCCACGCCTGGCGGGGACTTCAAGCCAACACCTGCAACGTAAGCTCACTCGATACGCCTTGAAACGACATCGGCAAATGACTCGCAATACACGCCATACCGCCGCGCGCGAGATGCCGATTCACCATGCCGGCAAATAATGCAACACCGTCTGCATCCAATGCATTCGTGGGCTCGTCAAGCAGCCACAATGGCTTATCAACCAGGCCAAGTCGCGCCAGGCCAATGCGACGCTTCTGACCTTGTGAAAGCTTAAGCGCCAGCAGATGATGGCGCGTAAACAAACCGACTTCGTCCAAGGCATGTTGCAGCACCGCATCGCTCATCGAAGCGGTAGCCAGCCCGTCCAGACGCAACGCATCCTGAAGGTTTTCGAACGCACTCAGCTCGTCTTTAATCGCATGGGCGTGTGCCGCATAAAACATCAAGCGGCGCAAGTTGAGCACCAACGGCTTAAGCGATTGTTGATTCCAGAATAGCGCACCCGCATCAGGTGTGGTCAGCCCCGCCAGTACCCGCAGCAAGCTGGTCTTGCCGCTGCCATTGGCCCCGCGCAAAATCAGCGCCTCACCGCGCTTGAGCTGAAACGATAAATCCTTAAACAAACAGCGCGGGCCACGTGTAAGCATTAAGCCCTCAGCGCGAAACACATCCGCGAAAGCTTCATCGGGCCATGCCGTCGGCGCCAATTACGGCACCAGACGGGAAATGGTGACGGCCAGATTTTTAGCACCCGGTTTGACCGGCATGGTTTGCCCACTTAAATCGCCCGACTGCAAACTAGCACCGCCGGATTTCGAAATCCGCGCCTCAATGGTTACCTCGGCGAAGGACGATAAATTCATGCCCGGTGCCATTGCCATCGCGTCGGTCAAGGTAAATGCGTAAGGCCACTGTTGCGGCGCAGGCACCCGCAACACCGCCAGCGGCATGCGCGGTGCATTGGCGCTACCGGCTACACTGGCCGCGCGTGCCAAGATAAACAAGGTATCGCCCGGCGCAATATTGGCCGCGAGTTCGGGCGCAATAGTCACGCTGCCGGATACAACAGATGCAGCAGACACAGCAGAAGCAGAAGAAATTGCCGGTGTTGGGGCGCCGCTTGCCGCCTTTTCCCCTGCTGCCACGGCAGGCTTGCCTGAAACCTCGGCAATGATGGCTTCGACCTCTCGATAGTCATCGGAATCTTTCGCGATCAAGGTCTTTAATTTTTGCCAATGCTTGAGCGATCCCGCCCGATTACCGAGACGCATTTCAGCGGTTCCCGCCAGCGCCAGCACCTTGAGATTATTGCTATCCTGCTTCAGGGCTAGTTGAATAAGTTCATACGGCTTGCCGTCAAAACGACCTTCCTGCGTCATCACCAGCACATCGGCGTAATCGGCCATCACCTGCGCATCATTGGGCAACAGCTTGAGCGCGCGCGCATAAGCAGCGGCAGCCTCAGGATAACGGCCCAGTGCGTTCTGCGAGCGTGCCAGCAAAATCCAGCCCTTTGGGTCACCAGGCTGCTCATTCATTTTTTTCGCGAGGCTATCCACCATCGCCAGAATTTGTTTATCCGACAGCGGCGGTTCAGTCTTGGCATCGGTAGTCTGGGCAGCCT
>JAYWCO010000341.1:0-6402 GCA_043780475.1 Burkholderiales bacterium
CCTCAAATCTTATGCGCCCAGCACCTCAATCACATGGTTCTGATTGGTGTAGATACACAGGTCGGCCGCGATGGTAAGGGATTTTTTAATGATATCGGCTGGGCTAAGTTCAGTGTTTTGCAACAGCGCTAGCGCAGCCGATTGCGCGTAGGCGCCACCTGAGCCAATGGCTGCAACCTGATCCTCAGGCTCCAGCACATCACCGGCGCCGGTGATGATATAAGTATTGCCGTTATCAGCCACGATCAGCATCGCCTCAAGCCGACGCAACACACGATCTGTGCGCCAATCCTTGGCCAGCTCAACCGCCGCGCGCATCAGGTTACCCTGATGTTTTTCGAGCTTGGCCTCGAACCGATCCAGCAGTGAAAAAGCATCTGCGGTGCTGCCCGCAAAACCGACCAAAATTTTACCCTGATAGACTTTCCGGACTTTGGTCGCGGTCGCCTTGACGACGATATTGCCCAGCGTCACTTGGCCATCGCCTCCTAATGCAACCTGGGCGCCGCGCCTGACGCAGACGATGGTAGTTCCATGAAATTGTTCGGTTGGCATATCAATAGATTATGTTTAAAGTTGGTTTCTCAATGAGCCTAAGCAGCAGTGGCCGCTCATCAATAGCAGGCAGCTACGCGGATTTTTTTCGCATCAAAATGGCATGTTTGGTCATGCCAAATACCTCAAGCAAGGCGGCAACCATTTCATTCAGGTTGGACAGTATTACGCGCTTTTGCGAAAGATGGATGGAACGAATAACCTCAAAAAATACACCCACGGCGTTGAAATCAATACGCAGCAATCCGCTCATATCGACGACGACTTCCTGCTTGGTATTGGCGTAAATGGAAAGCTGCTGCAGCATTTCTTTGCTGCTGGCACCCACCACGCCTTTGAGCAAAAAACCATGGGATTCTTTGGGCGCGTTGGTAGCCGCAGCTGAAGTGACCGGCAAGCCGGATTCGCCCGCGCCAGTGGGTCGCATCACCGCCTCCCATGCGGGCGGCGACATTTCGAACGCAACGGCATATTCGAGCCCCAGCTCTTCATACTCATCCAGCTTGCTGTCCAGTATGTAGAGTTCAAACAGCAGGGACCAGTAGCCCTGGCTTGCGTTTAGCGGCAGGCCGGGCGCCTCGTTGATCTGTTTTTTTAGAAGCGCGGTAAATTCATCAAGGTTATTAAACCAGATCGGTATTTTTTGGCGGCGCAGACGCTGGAAAACGATGGAAAAAAGCTCTGCTTCTTCGACCAGAATGGAACATATTTTACTGAATTCGATGCGGCTGCTGCCCATTTTTTTACTGAATAGCTCGAGCTTGTCAATCTCCTCCAGCAACGCGCCTTCGGTACCCGGGTTCAGCAAGAAAAAATCTTTGCGCTCGCGCTTTTCTTTGCGGCGCGGATCCGAATTATCAGTGCCTTCGGTCCAGACGGGCGGCGAGCGCTCGAACCTGACCGTGAACAGCATTGAAAGCGCATCAAAATCCGGACGGTTATGGGTGAGCTGATACAAGTCAAACAGCATCAGCCACGTACGGATACTGTTTTTACCGTCGGGCGTGGTGAGATGCTCCTTCAGAGTCTCCTGCGCAGCATCGTAGCAATCGGCTGCATAAAAAATAGCCGCTTCGTAAATAGCCGGAAAACTGATGCCGTCAGCGGACAGCTGGTCGGAAGAAAATGTGCCCGATGATTGCATGCCTGGATTGAGGTTTCCGCCAGCGACGTCGGCTGAGCGTGATGCAGAGCCCGATTTTACGGATACAGGAGTAGCCATGGTATTAAAATTTAACCAGTTCGGCGTTATTCAAGCGATAGAATAAATATTGATCATTTACCAATTCCAGTCTTCCGGTCATGACGACTGGCTCCCATTGATTATATTCGACCGCTGTTTTAGCCACTACTTCCACCATCGAATCGGGGCCCTGATTGACGCAGAACGGGCAATGCGAAGGCAGCGGTGAGAGCAGAAAATGTTTCTGTTTAGCGCCAGTCGAAAGTGGCAGCACAAAACCATAAAGTTTGACTTCCTGCTTGTCCAGCTCGCGAATTTGTGGCCCAAACTCCGGGCTCATTGCCGGCGCGGGTGACTTGTCGGCCTTGGCTTCCTTACTTTTGTTTTCCACTAACTTTACCTGGCGCAATAGCTGCCATGGAATAGTCCCGGGTGGCAAAGGTTCCTTCCCGATATAGCCCAGCAACTGTTCATCAGATAGCTTGCCCGGAAGTTGCGGCTGTAACGCTACCGCGGCGGGCCCCAGGCCCATCGCCAACACTGAAAGGGCAATGAGACCGGCCGCGTTTATGACGACGGATAATTTTTTCATGTTGAATCCTGCTTTCTTTTGCTTACGTGTTGCTTACTTTCACGACCCTATTTCTAATCAACCAGCGGGTTTTTAAGCCGATATTTTTAACCATTCTCTGTGACTACGCCGCGCGACTTAAGGTTTCCGGAACAGCATTACGATAAGCGCGCCACGCGGGGAACAAGGCCGCTAATATCGAAAGCCCCATCGCCGCTGCGATAATCCACCACTCTTCATTTGCCCAAGTCCAGCCGGTCAGCGGGATACGGTGAGTTTGACCGATTGCCTGTCCCATCCATTCGCCGCCCAAGTGGCCCAGTGCGACGCCCAGTATAACGCCCGCCAAGCCCAGCGCGAAGCCTTGGGTCACGATCGTGAGGCAGACGGTAGTGCGTGAGGCGCCAAGCACCCGTAGCAGCGCTAAATCAGCTTGGCGGTCATTGAGCGTGTTCATCAAACCAATAAAAATGCCCAGCCCCGCACACGCCATCATAATCGCGGCGAACACCTTCAGTGCGGTGACGCCTACACCGATTAACGAGAACAAGCGCGCGGTTTCCATCGCCGGTGCGGCGGCTTGCATGCTGCTGGACGCGTTGACCATGCGCGGGAACGAGGCGGCGGCGAGCGGGGTGGCGTATTCAACTAAATAAGCAGTGACTTCGCGACCCGGCTCGTGTTCGGCAGGTGACGCTGGTTGGGGTGCGATCCCGACGTGGTCATTTTCAGGGCCATGCTCATGGTCGTGGACTAACCAAATGCTTTCAAGGCTGGTAAGAATGAGTCGATCAATTACCGTTCCAGTCGGTCTCATCACCCCCACCACTTGATACGGATGATCGGCATGCGCGGCACCGCTCTCGCTCAGTCCATGCGCGCCTGCAAAGGACTGGCCTGATTTGAGTTTAGTAGCCGCTGCAACCTCTGCGCCGATGATGGCTTCCAGCGGTTTCTCCCATAATCGGCCCGATTGCAGGCTCGCGTTATAGAGCGCTAAATAGTCTGGGCTGGTGCCCACAATCCGAAATGTTTTATAGCTGTCGCCGAGCGCCAAGGGCACGGCGCGCTTCACTTGCGGTAGCGAAATGATCGTGCTCGCCTCACTGACGGGAATATTGCCGGTCGGAATATCCACCTGAAAAACTGACGACAAAATAAGTTGTAGCGGGCTGCCTTTGGCACCGATGACCAGATCAATGGCGGCCGTATCGCGCTCCATTCTTTGCTCAGCCTGGGTCAATGTCAGTATCAGCGCGATGATGGTGCCCACGCCGAGGCCCAGCAGTACGATATTGAGCAGGGTCGCCAGCAGCCGCTCACGCAAATAGGCGCTGGCCAGGGCGCAGGCAATCATGATTGCTTTCATCGGGTTGCGCCAAGCTGAACAATATGCGAAAAGCGCGATTTGATGCGCGCATCATGGGTAGCAACAATCAACGTTGCACCATGCGCCTCCGCTTGCTCGAACAGCAGCGAGATAGCGGCATTCGTATTGTCATCATCGAGTGCCGAAGTGGGCTCATCTGCCAACACCAGCAGCGGCTTGTTCAACACCGCACGCGCAATCGCCACTCGCTGTGCCTCGCCCTGTGATAGCTCACGCGGGTAGAATTTTGCCTTGTGTGCGATGCCTAATTTTTCCAGAATGGCGTTGACGACGATGCGGTCTTTGACAACGCCCGCCAGGCGCTGGGCGAGTAATAAATTATCGCTCACGCTCAGCGCCGCTATCAGGTGCAGACGCTGCATCACCAAACCGATTTTTTGTCCGCGAAAATGATCGCGCTGTGACTCGCTCAATAAATCAACCCGCACACCATCAATAACTACCTCGCCTGTGAGCGGTTGCGCCAGACACGCCAAAATATTCAGCAAGGTGGTTTTGCCGCAGCCGGACGGGCCCAACAGCAGCGTGTGCTGGCCCTGGGCAATCTCCAGGTGTTCCAGCGCAACCACCACAGGCCCTGTAGTACCCTTGCCGCGCCCATAGCCTGCCGTTAAATGGTTAAGGTGAATCAACATATTGGCTTATTTCGATGCGCGCGACTGCGCTAATTATTTTATGCTGATTATTTTATTTCAATGGCGGTTTTGGCGTCGTCGGCAACGCAATAAGCGAGGCCTTCGATAAAAATCTTTTTTGGCAAATTGCGGCCAATAAAAACCATTTTTGATTCGCGTGTTTCGCCGGCTAGCCAGGCTTTACCCGGGCTGCCACCCATCAGCATATGGACGCCCTGAAAAATCATGCGATTGTGCTGCCCCGCAATATTGAGCACGCCTTTATAACGCAGCATATCGACCCCATAGGTCTGGATCAGCAGCGATAGAAACGCTTCGATTTTTTCCATATCCAGCGCGCGCGCGTCCTTCCACACAAACGATTGCACATCATCGGCGTGGGTGTGGTTATCTTCGGTTAAAAAATCGGGTTCAATATTCAGAATAGAATTGAGATTGAAGCCGCGAATATCAAGAATTTCCTTTAGCGGCGTCTCACCAAAATTAACGCGCTGGAAGGTCGCACGCGGATTCATTTTGCGTAGGCGCGCCATCAGTTGGGTGGTTTCTTCGGCGCTTACCAAATCCGTTTTTGACAACAGCAAACGGTCCGCAAAGCCAATCTGGGCGCGGGCCTCCGAGTTATCGGTCAATTGTTGTGGAGCGTGCTTTGCATCCACCACGGTAATAACTGCATCCAGCACGAACTGATTATGAATCGTTTCATCCATAAAAAATGTTTGCGCCACCGGGCCAGGCTCAGCAAGGCCGGTGGTCTCAATAATGACGCGATCAAATTTGAGCTCACCTTTTCTGCGTTTGGCCGCCAGCTCGGCCAATATTCGCACCAGATCGCCGCGCACGGTGCAGCAAATACAGCCGTTATTCATTTCAATAATTTGCTCATCTTTGTCCTGCACCAGAATATCGTTATCAATACCTTCCTGGCCAAACTCATTTTCGATCACGGCAATTTTTTCGCCATGCCGCTCATGGAGAATGCGATTCAATAGGGTGGTTTTACCGCTGCCTAAAAAGCCGGTGAGAATAGTGGCGGGGATCAACTCATTTTTGCTCATGGATGCCTGCAGATAAAATAAATTAAGGGTGGGGGCGGGGCTGAGAGTGGGGGTGGAAGCGGAAAGAAACCAGCAACAGACCAAACATTAAATGGGGATAAGACTGACCGCATCAAGCGGGCGCTGCGGCTTTTATTGTTGGCATGGCCAACACTGCCGATGGTTCAGGGATGTTGATAAAACTGTCGAGCGTATCTTTGATAAATTGCGCGTTTAAATCCCGCACGATAAACACGATGCGGGTGCGGCGATCAGGGTCTGGCCAGGCGCTGAGTTTAGCAGCCGGATAAAGGGTATGTTGCACCGCATGAATCGCTCGCGGTGCAGCTTCACCCGCGACATTGACGATACCTTTGATGCGCAATAATTCGTCGCCTCGAATGGAGGTCAGCAGCTCCAGCGCGTCGACTAAATGCTGCCAAACTACCGGCGTCTCGTAAATGACGGTGAACGCGTGAATACGTTGATCGTGGCGCGGTGATGGCGGCGCGGGCTGATGGGCATAACCCATGCTGTGGGCAGTCGTAACGGGTTTATAGGCCTCCGCCCGCAACCATTTTTCAACATCCGGAGTTTTCTGACCCGGTTGATAAAGCCCCGTATCGAGTAGCCGGTTGGGATCAATATCGCCGGCGCTGGCTTCGAGAATAGTTGCGCCGGGATTTAAGTTTCTAAGGCGAACCCGCATCGCCGCTAATTGCGCGGGCTTGGCCAAATCGGCTTTAGTGATGACAATTCGATCCGCGACAGCGACCTGTTTGACCGATTCAAAATGCTGATCAAGTGTCAACTCGCCATGGGTTGCATCTACCGTGGTCACGATGCCGGACAGCGCGTAACGCGCGGCCACCAGCGGCATTTCAATCAGGGTGTGCATAATCGGGGCAGGGTCGGCCAGCCCAGTGGTCTCGATAATCACTCGTTTAAAATACGGGATTTCGCCGTTGGCGCGCTTGAAATAAAGATCACGCAACGCCTTCACCATATCGCCCGCGACCGAGCAGCAAATG
>JAYWCO010000342.1:0-5239 GCA_043780475.1 Burkholderiales bacterium
TCACCGGCGATGCTGAAACGCCATGTGCGTGTACAACGAACTGAAGAACCTGAAATCACCTGGGATGCGTTCAATATGGACGATCCAATTGTCGGCGGATACAAGCCCGAAAATGTGGCGTTCCGGCGCGCCTTGATCCTGGCGCATGATCGCTCGCAGGAGGTCAATATTATTCGTCGTGGCCAGGCCGGCGCCACCAAGAGCCCGATCCCGCCGGGCGTGGTGGGCTATGATCCTGACTTTAGGGCCGAAGAGCAGGAATACAATCTGCCGCGCGCCAAAGCGTTGCTGGATATGTATGGGTATGTCGATAAAGACGGTGATGGCTGGCGCGACATGCCGGACGGACGGCCCATTATTTTGCAGTTTAAATATCGCGCCAACGAACAAGAAGGGCGGCAAATCGCGGAGCTTTGGGTGAAGTGCATGGCCGCGGTTGGTATTCGTATGACCACCGTTGCCGTACAGTTTGCGGATCTGCTCAAGGATCGCAAGGTGGGCAAATATCAAATGTCGAACCTTGCATGGATTGCGGATTATCCCGATGCGCAAAATTTCCTGCAACTGCTGTACGGCCCCAACACCAATATCTCCAACGACGCGCGTTTTAAGTTGCCTGAATATGACCGTTTATACTCGGCTGCGCTTAAACTACCGGATGGGCCTGAGCGCGGCAAACTGTATCGTGAGATGAATCGCCTTATCGTGGCTTACGCACCGTGGCGTTTGGGGGTTAATCGCACCTTTAGCCAATTCATTAACCCGTGGGTGCTGGGCTATAAAAAACATCCGATTTTATACACGACCTTTAAATATCTGGATATTGATGTCGCTGCCCAACAAGCGAATCTTCAACAATAATTTCTATAATTTTTTTCGTTATCAGTATTTCGTAATTAGCATACTTAGGGAGATTCGATGGGTGCCTATGTTTTAAGACGATTGTGGCAAATGATTCCCACGTTGGCGGGTGTCATGTTGCTGATATTTGTGCTCTTCAATTGGGTGGGCGGCGATCCTGCGCTGGTGTTGGCAGGCAAGATCACCAACAAAGACCAGATTGAAAATATTCGCAAGCAGCTCGGCGTGGATCAGCCCGCTTATGTACAGATGGGTTATTTTGCGTTTGAAGTCGCGACCGGCTTTACCTGTACCTGGAAGAGCTATACCGATAAGCCGGAGCCGCCGAAGATCGATGCTGCTGCACCCAACACAAAATCCACTTCAGGCTGCCAGGCGGTACGTTCGTGGGCCACCAATGAAGAGGTACCGAAGATTCTCACCACGCGCATCACGCCTACGCTGACGATCATGATTCCGGTGCTGATTCTTGAAACCCTGCTGGGCGTTATCCTCGCGATCGGGGTGGCGTATGTGCGCGGCTCCCTGACTGATCGGATGATCATGATGATTTGCACCATCGCGATGTCGGTTTCGTTTCTGGTTTACATCATTGTTGCGCAATATATTTTCGGCTTTCAACTGGGCTGGTTTCCGGTGCAGGGCTGGAGTGATTCGTTCTGGAAAAATATTACCTACTATGCGCCGCTGCCCATCGCGCTAGCGGTGTTTGTCGGCCTGGCACCCGCACTGCGCCTCTACCGCAGTTTTTTCCTGGATGAAATCAATAACGATTATGTGCGTACCGCACGCGCCAAAGGTGTACCTGAAAAAACCGTGATGATGAAACATGTATTGCGTAACGCCATGATTCCGATTCTGACCAATATCGGCATTGCCTTGCCCGGCATTTTTGTCGGCTCGTTCCTGCTGGAAACCTTTTTCTCCATCCCCGGCCTGGGGCGTGAAATTTTGGTCGCGGTGAATCGTTCCGATTTCCCGGTTATCAAAGCCGCCACCGTGTACCTGGCGATGGTCACGATGATTATCAATCTGTTGGTTGACGTGCTGTATAAAGCCGTCGATCCACGGGTCACTTTTAAATAAGGGGGCCGCATGAGCGCTACATTAAGTACCATACCTGCTGCAGCTCCGTTGCATCAACCGTCACCCGGGCTGTGGATGCTCGCATGGCGACGTCTCAAGCGTGACAAAGTTGGCATGATCTCATTGGTGATTGTGATCGCCTTTTTGCTTATGATGGTGGGCTCCTATACCGGCTTAATCGCCAAAAACTGGGCTAAAGAAGCCGGGGTTTCTTATGCGAACCCCAGCTTTATGGCCGGCGCCGAAAATCTCGAGGCGGTGCGGGTCAAGGCTGATCCGAATGCCGTCAAAATTGAGCCGGTTGATTTGTCCGATATTGACCCGCTTGCCCCGCGCTATAAAGAGTGGGCAGAACGCACCGCAAAAATAAAAACAACCGAAACCCCACGTGCCGAGACGCTGCCATTCGGTGGTGATAAATGGGGCAGGGATGTCTTGCAGAAGGCGATTAAAGGCGCGGAAACATCGATTTTTGTCGGCCTGTTCGCGGCGCTATTCGCCGTTCTGATTGGCACCACCCTGGGCGCTATTTCAGGCTATATGGGCGGCAAAATCGGCGACCTGCTGGAATGGTTCTATAACGTCTTCACCTCCATTCCGTACATTCTGCTGATCCTCGCTTTCGCAGCCGTATTCGCCAGCTCACCACAATTAGCGGCGTATAAAGGCGTTCCTATGGTCGTGGCTATTTTGGCGTTCACCGGCTGGACGGGTATTTATCGGTTGATCCGTTCGGAATATATAAAGCATGCTTCACGCGAATATGTGAAGGCTGCGCAGGCGATTGGTGCCAGTGATTCACGTCGCATGTTCGTGCATATTTTGCCGAACGTAAGCCATGTGTGCCTGGTGCAACTGTCGCAGCATGTGGTGCAATTTATCAAGGCAGAAGTTATTTTGTCCTACCTTGGGCTCGGTGTGCCGGTGGATTCCGTGTCGTGGGGCACGATGCTCGCCGAGGCGCAATCAGAATTGGTGATCGGCAAATGGTGGCAATTGGCCGCCGCCGGTATTTCGATGGCGATTCTGGTGACGGCGTTTTCGATGCTGACTGACTCATTGCGCGATGCGCTTGATCCGAAAATTAAATAGCCCCTGAATCTAAAGACAGCAAACTAAAAAGCGACAGCGAAAACCATGGAAAAATTGCTCGAAGTTAAAAATCTTAATGTCAAATTTCGCCTAGATGGCGATCAGATTTTTGAGGCGGTAAAAGGCATCTCGTTTGATGTGCCCAAAAATGCGACGGTTGCGCTGGTGGGTGAATCCGGCAGCGGTAAATCGGTTTCGGCGATGTCAATTGTGCGACTGTTGCCTAAAGAAACAGCAATCATCTCGCCGGATAGTGAAGTCAATTTTGAAGGGCATAATTTACTCAAGCTGCCCGACGATAAAGTACGTGCCATTCGCGGCAAAGATATTTCAGTGATTTTTCAGGAGCCAATGTCATCACTGAACCCGGTGTTTACGGTGGGAGATCAAATCGCCGAGGTGCTCCGTCTGCATACAAATATGTCGCGTAAACAAGCCTGGAGCAGGGCGGAAGAGCTGATGAGTGAAGTTGGTATTCCTAACCCAAAACTGCGTATGCATTGTTTCCCTCATGAGCTTTCCGGCGGCCAGCAGCAGCGCGTGATGATCGCCCAGGCAATCGCCTGTGAGCCGAAATTGTTGATTGCGGATGAGCCCACCACGGCACTAGATGTGACGATTCAAAAACAGATCCTGGATTTGATCGCCAACCTTCAGCAGCGCCATCATATGTCAGTGCTGTTCATTACCCATGATCTCGCGGTGGTGGGTGAAATCGCTGATCATGTGGTGGTGATGCAAAGCGGTGAGATTAAAGAAAAGGCCACGGCCAAGGCAATCTTTGAAGCGCCGCAGCATCCTTACACCAAAGCACTGCTGTCATGCCGCCCCAGTGTGGATCAACGCCCCAAGCGCTTGCCGGTGATTGCTGATTTCCTGCGCCCCGAAGGCGTGAACAAAGATAATCTGGTGCAGCGTAAACGCGGTTATGAGGCAGGCGATCAGATCGTACTGGAGGTTAAAAATCTGTCCAAAAAATTCACACTCAAAGACGGTCTGTTTAAAAAGCGCGAGGTGGCGGCTGTTAAAGACGCGTCATTCAAACTCGCGCGGGGTAAAACCCTCGGGCTGGTGGGCGAATCAGGCTCCGGAAAAACCACCGTCGGCCTCACCCTGATGCGTTTGCACCATGCTTCCGGCGGCGAAGTATTGTTTGACGGGGTAGATTTATTAAAGCTCTCAGAAAAAGATTTTTTAAAATACAAGCGCCGTATCCAGATCGTATTCCAGAACCCTTATGCGTCTTTAAATCCACGCTTCACGGTCGGCCAGATCTTAATGGAGCCCATGAAAATCCACAGTATCGGCCGCGACGATCAGGAACGCACCAACATGGCCATGGCGCTGCTGACACGGGTTGGCTTGCCCGATGTATCGTTTTATAAATATCCACATGAGTTTTCCGGTGGCCAACGTCAACGTATTGCGATCGCACGTTGCCTGACGATGAAACCCGATGTCCTGATTTGTGATGAGTCGGTATCAGCGCTTGATGTGTCGGTTCAAGCGCAGGTGCTTAACCTGCTGCAGGATTTGCAGGATGAATATCAGATGAGCTATATCTTTATCTCGCATGATTTGGCGGTGGTGAAATATATTTCTGATCAGGTGATGGTGATGTCGGAAGGCGATGTCGTCGAGGTCGCCAATTCAGATGAAATTTATTTGCATCCCCAGCATGAGTACACCCGAAAATTATTGGGCTCGATTCCAAAGGGTTGGCAAGCCGAAAAGGTGCATGCTGCCTGATATTACCTACACCTCACCATCGCCCTCACCTTCACCAGCATCAGGCACGTCGGCTTTGCTATGTTCACTACCGCACCTACAGGCATGCGCAAAGATGCTATAACCTCTGGTTATTAAGCTGTTCGACGTTTGGTTATTCAACCGTTGTTACAAGCTTTGATGGCGATAAAAATAGGCAAATTATCCATGAACTCATTTTCCGCAGCACCCAGCACCCGTAGCTCGGAATGCGACGTCCTGGTGATTGGCGGTGGCCCTGCGGGCTCAACCGCAGCAGCGCTGCTAGCGGAGCGGGGGCATCGGGTCACATTGCTGGAAAAACAGCATCACCCGCGATTCCATATTGGCGAATCCCTGCTGCCGGCGAATTTGCCGCTGCTGGAAAAATTGGGGGTGGCAGATGCCGTAAAAGCCATCGGCATGGAAAAATGGGGCGCGGAATTCGTGTCGC
>JAYWCO010000343.1:0-5993 GCA_043780475.1 Burkholderiales bacterium
AGCGCATAAGCAGGTTGCCGTTGATGGTGCAATACATCGGCATACGCGCTACGGATCGCGTGCATCAATAGTTTGTCGCGCACAAAGCGGCCATTGACAAATAAATATTGGCGATCACGCCCCGCCCTGGAATAACGCGGCAGCGCAATCCAGCCTGAAATCGAAAACACAGCCGTTCGCTCATCAACGGCAACACTGGCTTCCACAAATTCCTGCCCCAAGATAGCCGCAATGCGAGCCGGTGCCGCAGCACCTGCCAAAGATGGCAGGTGCTGTGGCTGGCCTTCGTAGCGCCATACCCGCCGTCCATTGTGGGTGAGGCTGATCGTCACCGCGGGTACCGCCACCGCGATCCGTAGCGCGACATCCTCGCAATGACCGAATTCGGTGGCTTCGGTTTTCAAAAACTTGCGGCGCGCGGGGGTGTTAAAAAATAAATCTTCCGCGCTGACGACGCTACCTTGTTGCAGCGCTGTCGGCTCTACCGGGGAAAGCTCGCCGCCCAGCGCCTCAATTTTGGCTGCGTGCGCTGAGCCCGCCGCCCGGCTGGCAATGGTTAAGCGTGAAATCGCTGCGAGACTTGCCAATGCTTCGCCGCGAAAGCCCAGGCTCGTCACCCGCTCCAGGTCATCGAGTACCTGAATTTTGCTGGTGGCGTGACGCGCGAGCGAGAGCGGTAATTCCCCTGACGCAATGCCTCGACCATTGTCGGTCACGCGCAAACACTTGACGCCGCCCTGCATTAATTCAATCTCGATGCTGGTTGCACCGGCGTCCAAACTATTTTCAAGTAATTCCTTTAGCGCCGCGGCCGGACGTTCAACCACCTCTCCCGCTGCAATCTGGTTAATGAGCAGTTCGGGAAGTACCTTAATCACGGGATGGGTAAATGCGGCAGACACAGGGATTTTTTGGGATAGTAGACATAGGGCAGATGCCCAGGAAAAGGAAGGCAGGAAAATAGAAACCAAAGTACAAGAAAAATGACTTCAATATTTTAGCCTGTCTGCAAGGGGGATTCGAATAAGATATTTGTTCGCAAATTTTATTCAACAGGATTTGATGCGCAAGATATCTAAACCCCACGCAAAAAGAATCCTTAAAAGACCATCAAAAGAGCATTTCCAGCCGCACTGAAATTGATTTTTCTCAACATTTATTCAGAAGAACCAGCTGCAAAAAAATACGAACATTCTCCCCGCTTGACGGAATGACGCTTTAGTCTTATGTTGTATGTACAAATTCAAAAAAATCAATGAGATAAAAACCACTTAGAAAATAATTCTTAGCATTGTCCGGCATTAGAAGCGATACTGCAGACGATGCTCGATATTATGTATAACCGCACAAAGCATTCGTTATAAAACAGTAGCTATCGAATTTTTAAACGGCGATTGATGTTGCATGAACCGGGATAAAACTGTTGTTACGTAAATCTTCTACTGCCTCCACGTCGACATCCGGATCAGGCCCTGCTGCCGGTTCGGGCATAGCCTTGTCTGCACCAGTGTCTGCTCATGACCGTATTTTCGTTGCTAAGCATATTTATGCAGAACAGGTCCGTCTGCTGTTTCGATTTTCACTGGTCGGCTATCTGGCCGAATTATTAGTCACGTTTTTGCTCGGTGCCATCTTGTGGGATGAGTTCGGCAATCGACCAGATTTATTTGCCTGGTTTGCTGCGGCTTTTTTTGTCATGGTGGCGCGCTACGGTTTATATAAATGGTTTATTGCTTCTAACCCCTCACAAGATAGTTTGGGACGATGGGAGCAGCGCTTTTTCATTGGCAGCCTGATCATGGCCGCGCTGTTCGGGGTGATGGGCTCAGTCTTGCTGCCCAAAACCGGACCTACCCAATTACCCGTGATGATGCTGGTGGCCCTGTTGTCCACCGGTGCAGTCGCTTACTACGCCCCACATAAATCATTATTCAGCTACACCACCTTCGTCGCGTTATTACCGATGGGCATCATGACGATGGGCTTTGGTGACCGCTACGGTACGCTGCTCGGTGCGGCCATTCTGGTATTGATGGGCGTGCTGGTGGCGGTACACAGTAAAGTCCACCTGGCACTGCGCGATGCGTTGACCGCCAGATTGGACAATGTCCTGATCGGTATGCGGCTCGAAGAAGAAAAGTTCAGGGTTGAAACCGCGCACAAAGCGCTGGAGCAAGAAGCGGGTGAGCGACGCAAAGCCGAGCGCGCTGAACTGATGGCGCTACAACGGCTGAAACTGCATCTGGAGCGCACCCCGCTGGGTGTGATTGAATGGGATATGGAGTTTCGCGTGGTGACGTGGAACCCCTCTGCTGAAGCGATCTTTGGCTATAGCGCAAGCGAGGTTTTTAACGAGTCGGCCTACACCCTGGTGCAGGGTGGAAGCGGCAGCGAGCGCCTGGCAAGCATGTGGATGGAGCTGATGCAGACCAAAATTTCCACCCGGGTTTCACTCGCCAATAAAACCAAGCGCGGCGAAATTATTCATACCGAGTGGTACAGCACGCCATTGGTGGACAGCACCGGCGTCATGGTCGGAGTCGCGTCGCTGGTGCAGGATATAACCGAGCGATTGAATACCGAACGCACCATTCACTACATGGCGCACCATGATGCGCTCACCGGCTTACCCAATCGTCGCTTGATGCAGGATCGCCTGAATCAGGCCATATTGCAGGCGCGCCGCAATCAACAACACGTCGGCCTGTTGTTTGTGGATCTGGATCGTTTCAAGCTGGTCAACGATACGCTCGGCCATGAAACCGGCGATTATGTGTTGCGCGATATTGCCAAGCGACTCAGTAAAATTGTCCGCGAAGGCGATACCGTGTCACGCGAGGGCGGCGATGAATTTGTCATCGTCTTGCCTGCGCTGGATAAGCCTGAGGCCGCGCAGCTCGTCGCCAACAAAATTTTAATGGAGCTCACCAAACCGTTTGAGGCCTCTGGGCATGAGTTGACCGTCACTGCATCTATCGGTATTTCGCACTACCCGAATGATGCAACCGATGTGCAGCAGTTGCTCAAGCACGCCGACTCGGCGATGTACCAGGCGAAAGATGCGGGCCGCAACACCGCGCGCTTTTTCACCAGCGATCTAAACTTCCTGCTGTCCAAACGTCTCGAAGTCGAATCACGCCTCCGACGCGGGATTGAGCGCAATGAATTCTTTTTACGCTATCAGCCGCAGGTCGATCTGCGCACCGGCAAGATCACCGGCCTGGAAGCGCTGCTGCGCTGGAACGATCCGCAGCATGGCGAAATTTTTCCCAAGGATTTTATTTCAGTCGCTGAAGAGTTGGGGCTGATTGTGCCGCTGGGCGAATGGGTGTTTCGCACCACCTGCCAGCAAATCAAGGAATGGGATCTTGAGGGCCATCGCGACTTCACGGTGTCGGTTAATTTAAGCCCGCGTCAATTCGTCTCGCGTAAATTATTGCCGTCCATGAAAACCGCTCTGCTGGAAACCGGGGTTGATCCCAAACGTATTGATCTGGAAATTACCGAGACCATGGCGATGCGCAATCTAGAGCAATCGATCGAAATATTATCAGAACTACGCCGCATGGGCGTCACCATTTCGGTCGATGATTTTGGGGTGGGCTATTCATCGCTCGGCCAGCTAAAACGTATGCCGGCACAAACCCTGAAAATTGATCGGAGCTTTATTTCGCAAATACCGGATGATCCGAACAGTTGCTCGATTACTGAAGCGATCATCGCGATGGCTAAGCGCCTGCATCTGTTCACCGTTGCCGAAGGCGTCGAAACTACCGCGCAACTCGAATTCCTGCGCGAGAACGGCTGCGATTCATACCAGGGTTATTTATTCGCCAAACCACTTACCACTATGGAGACTACGGCCATGCTGAAATCACAGCGGCTGGCGGCCTAAGCTACCCATCGCCGATGGCCTTAAAACACTAGATTTCCATTCGGCGGGCCTCTTGAAGCATTTTTGGCTCAAATGCCGCACCCCGCCTAGTGTTTAAATGATGAATAATAAGCTTGATTACGTTCTCGCCAAGGCCGGATTTTTCTTGAAGTAGCCGCGAATTCCATCGGCAACCGCTTCGGCTAATTTATCCTGATAGGCCGGATCGCGGAGTTTGTTTTCTTCATCGGGATTTGAAATAAACGCGGTCTCGATCAGGATGGAAGGAATATCCGGCGCCTTTAATACCGCAAAACCGGCCTGCTCAACACTGGCCTTGTGTAGCCGATTAAATCCGCCCAGCTCCGCCAAGACCATCTTGCCGACTTTCAAGCTATCGTTAATTTGTGCGGTCTGCGAAAGATCCAGCAGTGTGCGCGCCAGATTGCCATCACGCACATTCAGATTCACGCCGCCAATTAAATCCGCATCGTTTTCTTTGTTCGCCAGCCATTTTGCGGCCGTCGAGGTGGCGCCACGCTCGGACAGCGCAAACACACTAGAGCCATTTGCCTGCGGCTGAATAAACGCATCGGCGTGCACGCTCACAAACAGATCGGCTTTGAGCTTGCGCGCGCGTTGCACCCGCATATGCAGCGGCACAAAAAAATCAGCATCGCGCGTAAGCGCGACGCGATATTGCGGGTCATCATCCAGCGTATTTTTTAGTTTGCGGGCAATGATCAACACGATGTCCTTTTCGCGCGTACCGCGTCTCCCCACAGCACCCGGATCTTCCCCGCCGTGGCCGGGATCAATCACCACGATGAATGGCCGCAACAGGGTGGGCGCGGGTTTAGCCGGGCCTGGTTTGGGCTTTACCTCCAGCGGCAGCTTCTCAGCTGAGCCAGTGCGGCCATCTTTTCCGGGCTGGGCCGGGTCTACCGGCGTGAGCTGCGGGCTGAGCTTGGTCTTGTCTGAGCTGCCTAAATCACGACCAAACACCGCGATATCTTCATTCAGCAATGCGAGCATCGGATCAATCGGTTTAGCTGGATAAATATCGAGCATCAGCCGATGCGCAAACCCGCCAGCGGGCGTGACGGCGAACACCTGCGGCTTCACCTCTGTTTTTAAATCAAGCACCACCCGAATCACGTTTGGCCGATTCACGCCGACGCGAACGCTTTGGATATAGGGATCATCTTTGCCGATTTTATCGGCGAGCTCTTTAAGCGCTGTGCTCATCTCGATATTTTCAATATCGATCACCAAACGCTCAGGGTCTTTAACAAAAAAAGTTTGGTATTTGAGCGCCGTCGGCGATTCAAACGTGACCCGGGTGAATTCGTTAGCGGGCCACACGCGGGTGGAGCTGACCTTACTGGCGGCATACGCCGTAACCGGAACCGTCAGGAGCGGCGAAAGCAATAACGGCATGGATAAAAATGCCCGCCGTTGGTTGTTCACTGAAACTGTATTTGCCCGCGCCACGCTTCCAATAGCTGCTGGCCGCGCGGGGTGTGTGCCTTCAAGCTCGCGATTCTGCTCGCTTCTGGCGTGGGGGTGAGCGTGATGTTCAGGTCTGGCAGAGGCAACAAGCCCTGGGCCTTTTCCGGCCACTCCACTAGGCACATGTTCTGTGGGCTGAACAGGTCGCGAAATCCGGCTTCTTGCCATTCTTCAGGATCGCTAAAGCGATAAAAATCAAAGTGATATAAGTTTAACTTAGAAACTACATAAAGTTCAACCAAGGTGTAAGTCGGGCTCTTCACGCGGCCCTCAAATCCCAACGCCCGCAATAGCCCGCGCGTGAGCGTGGTCTTGCCCGCGCCTAAATCACCGGACAAATAAATCACCGTACCGGGCAGGCGTGTCGGATCAGCGGCGAGTGCTGCACCCAGCGCCATCGTGGCCGCTTCGTCGGCCAATATTACGGACACCGCCTCGTCAGCCAATAATATGATCATCGGTGTTTCAATCCCATCAGACTCAGGCATCCTAAATATTGACTACGCACACTCACGAGATACACTCACCACATGGAATCTAGCATTCACTTTAAGGCGCTCGCCGATAAAATAAAAACCTGGGGCCGTGAACTCGGCTTTCAGGAAAT